>CAYTDU010000689.1:0-3535 GCA_964436395.1 uncultured Gemmatimonadaceae bacterium
ATCATCCGTGTCGGCGACGTCTACGTGCGGATTGCTGGCGAAGGCCTGGAGACCCTGACGCAGGAGGCCATCACGAACCTGGCTCCCTAGGACAACCGCTGCTCACGTGACATCCTTGGGAAGATGGATGGCAAACCTACACCACGAGTCGCCCTTGAGAACGGTTTCGAGGACTTCGGCTTCCAGCGACCGGTCGAAGATTACCTCGTAGGGTCTCTTGTGAAACGCGGCGCTGCAGTTGCAGAATGCCGGAGACACCTGGACCTCGCCGGTCCGCAGCGACTCTCGCACCCACGGGCAATGGCAGTAGTAGTACCGCTTCATTCTCTCGTCGGTCTCGGCGAGGTAGCTCCCCGTCATGTAGGGGATCTTCGTCTCGTAGAGGGTGTTGCCCTCTCGGACGCCCTGACGGATCTCGGGGCGGCGTTGTACGAAGTCGATGACCTCATTGGTGATCGGTTGGGTGAAGAACAGGCCCCCTTCATCCCTGATCCTTTGAAGTTCGGTGATGAAGTCGTTGCCTTTGCGTTCCAAATAGGCATCGAGGCTGCCGGCCTGGCGGTACTTCTCCTTTGCCTTAAGGTATCCTTCATTTGGCAGCGTTCGCAGGCCGCTTCCCAGGATCTTTTTGCACATCTGCGTTCCCACCGCGCGCTCCAGTCGCCCGATGACGACCTGAGTCAGCCGCGGCTTTTTCGTGTTCGGTGTTCCCAACGGAGGCAGATCGACGCCATCGAAGATCTCATCCCGACACTTCTCACCGATCTCGTCGGCGAGTTTCTTGTACAGATTCTCCAGCGCCTCGCTTCCATCGAGAAGCTCGATCACGGCGACGTATAGGGCGTTGTTGTTCACAAACTGGCCGTAGCGTGCTAGCGCGACGAAGGTGTCGAAGGTGTTGAGTCCCTTCTGGAGCAGCAGCTTCGAGAACGCGTGGACATCGTCCGGTCGGGCTTGCTCCGGCGTTGTTGGCTGATCGGAGTCACTCGAGAATGCCTCGAACTTCTCCACCGTTGAAATGGCCCGGTCGATCTTGTCTTCGGGGAGCTGTCTCCCTTCCAGAAATTTGCGAAACCCGTCTTCGTTCATGGATTCTCTCTCCCTGGTGCGTATCCTCGTCGATCCGGGGAGACTGAATCGGACTCGCACGATGATACCCGAAAAGTGCCTTCGAAGTTTTCCCGCCTTGCTCCTACGGCGCTTTCGGATTGAGAGACGCTCTGGCTGGTTCGAATCAGGACATTAACCGGAACTCGCAGGAACGCGCACGAGCGGGTATCCTCGGAAAACCGCCGGGCGGATCGATGCGTGAGCAGTTCGGCGAAATACTGAAGGCGGAGGAAATTCACATGGAAAAGGAAGTCCGAGAGGCGCTAGAGAACGTACGGCCAGCGCTGCAGGCCGACGGAGGTGACGTGGAATTGGTGGAAGTCACCGAGGATGGCGTGGTCCGAGTCCGACTGGAAGGGGCCTGTCAGGGTTGCCCCATGGCCACGATAACCGTGAAGGAAACCATCGAACGCATGCTCAAGGAGCAGGTCCCGGGCGTCGTCGAAGTCGAAGCGGTCTAGAGCGTGTGCGTCCGATGGCGGGAAACGAACCCGTTACATCCTCAGGATGATGCCGAGATCTTCGGCAAGATGTGCACGAAAGGGACAGTAGCGGATCGATGAGGAAAACGCGCGCAATCAAGCGACATACGATAGTCATTGTCACATTGCTTGTCGTTGTTCTGGTGTCACTGGCAGCGTGCACAACCAGCGCGGGGTTGTTTGACGTGTCCTACACCACGGTCATCGAAGTGTTTGAGTTGCTCGGCCCTACCGGCAACCGAATCTACGGCCAAATCCGCCGACCCGACCCGGCTCTGTATCCGAATCTTGCTTTTCCTGCCGTAGTGCTGGTGCCCGGCGGCATCAATCCCGGCCGGATGGAGGTGCACGGGCAGGAAGCAAAGGCGTTGGCCGAGGCCGGCATGGTCGTCGTCACGTTCAATGCCGAGGGCCGTGTGGATACGCGGGCGCCGGAGGATCTGCGCTCGGAGGGTGAGGAGGATTTTAACGGCTTTCGACACCAGGACGGCTTGGCGAAGATCGTCGGGTACGTGATGGGGTTGGCTTACGTCATCGCCGAGAACGTCGGCCTCAAAAGCCAGTCCTACGGCATCACGATGGCCGCCGGCTGTGCGGGCCGTCACCCCGAACTTGCGATCAAGTACATCGTAGATGGAGAGGGTCCCCCCAACAGCTTTGTCACCTGCCACGGGCCGAGGTACCTGGCCGGAGATTTGCAGAAATACAACACCGTCAAGCAGATCTTCGGTCGGGAAGCGACCTGGCAGGATGCCGCGCCGGAGAACCTGGATTGGTGGGCCGAGCGGGAAGCGATCCACTTCATCGGAGCCTTCCGCGGTGAGTATCTGAGGCTCCAAGCGACCTGGGACCACGCGCAGCCACCAGAGAATCAGGCCGACATTTCCACCTACCACCACCCCGAAGGGTGGCCCGGGGGCGGGCCGGCGTGGTGGCACAACAAGCACACAATCGACATCGTCAACGCCGCCGTTAGTGGGGGAGTGCCGTGGGTGCGGGTCAATCTGTCGCCGCAGGGAAACGCTGTTAACGCCACTTACGACGTGGATCACCCACCGGTCTACCTGCCCGGCAAACTGGCCGACAACCTATGGGCCGTGCGGGCGGTACTGGAAATGGCGGATATACAGTAGCGGCTGGTTCTTGCCGGCCTCGGACGGAGCCGGTGGGTACTGGTCGATCGAGGTAGACGATTGTGGTACTCGTCCTCCAAGTTGTAGTTGGCTTGTGTGCACCACTACTCCCTCCACGATAGGGCCGGACGGCAATTGAAGAGAAGCCCGGCGTATTCAACATCTTCCGGCGTCACGAAGCCTGACAGGTCCGAGTACAGGATATGCGCTACGCCAAGGGCGTTTTCGTTCAATCCGGCGAGCTTGACAAACTCTCCCTTCTGCCAGGAGTCAAAGTCAAACGGCCCGGCAATCCGAACCAGCCCATCCCATCGATGCGAAAATATTCCGGCATCCTGGAGGATCTTACTTAGCTGATGGTAATCACTGGCCATTGGACCAAGAGAGCAGTCGCTTTGCAGAACCGGCTGCCCGTCCAGATTACAGATCTCCAACAGATACGTGATTGATTCGGACGAACAGTTGACTACTGCGAAACCTTCGTCGCGGGACCGATCACAGCGGGCCGAAGGAGTAGACCCGTTGTCGGCTTGTGGTATTTCCTCCTTCGCGCTCGGTTCACACACATGAGCCAGGTAGTAGCCCTCCACCCAGGTGCGTTGATAGTGCCGCCCGATGGGAGACTCCGCAGAAGCGTTTACAAGCTCGGCGGTTTCCGGAATGAACGAAAACAGGGACTGCACATCGTACAGGTTCCCGGCGAAGTAGCACTCACAGTTGAGCATCAGAATTCCATTATTCAGTTCATCAATAACACAAAGCCCTCTTGCGGTCTCCACGCTCTGACCTTTCTGTTCGATGAGGGCCCTT
>CAYTDU010000690.1:0-3535 GCA_964436395.1 uncultured Gemmatimonadaceae bacterium
GTCTGCCTCGAGAACATCATAACCGGCGCCAACGAGTATTCGGCGCGCCAATGAGCGTACCGGGTCGGCATCCTCCACCAGAAGCACAGTCTCCGAGCCAACATCGAACTTCACCGTGCCACGCCCGTCTGAATCGTTGGACCGCTGACGCTCTAGACGTGGCAGGTATATCGTGAAAGTCGTACCCCGCCCCAGCTCGGAATCGCAGTAGATGAGCCCGCCACTCTGCTTCACAATGCCGTAGACCGTGGCCAACCCCAGGCCTGTGCCCCTGCCCTTTTCCTTTGTAGTAAAGAACGGATCGAAGATCTGTTCCCGCACGGTTTCGGCCATCCCCGTACCGTTGTCGCTGAGCCCAAGGGAAACGTACAGGCCCGGTTTGGCACCTGCGTGAGTGTTCGCAAACTTCTCATCCAACTCGCAGTTGGTAGTGGCTATCCTCAAGCGACCACCGTTCGGCATGGCGTCCCTCGCGTTCACCGCCAGGTTCATGATCACCTGCTCGATCTGGCCGGGGTCCGCCTCCACCGACCCCAACAAGGGACTCAACGAGTCCACGATGTCGATATCTTCCCCCAGCAGGCGCTTGAGCATCTTGCTGACCCGCTCCACGACGTCGTTGAGGTCGAGGATCTCCGGTTGCAGCACCTGCTTGCGACTGAACGCGAGCAACTGCCTGGTGAGTGCCTGCGCACTCTCAACGGCCGCAGTTATGTCGTCCATGCTTTCCTGCGTCGCCGCGTCGCCGTTCAGCTCGAGCTGCAGAAGAGCCGTGTTCCCACTGATGACCGTGAGAATGTTGTTGAAGTCGTGCGCTACACCGGCTGCGAGCCGGCCTACCGCCTCCAGCTTCTGCATCTGCCGGAGCTGTTCCGCGCTATCGTCGAGTGCCTGTTCGGCCGTCTTCAGCTGGGTGACGTCGAGGCCGTAGCCGATGAGCCTGTCGATCTTACCATCAGGAGTCGCGATTGGACACAACGATCGGATGTAGTGCCGCGTTGTACCTACTGCGTCGGCGACCGTCTGCTCGAATGTCACCGATCGCAGCGTGCGCCTACACTCATTCACCACGTCTCGCCATGACGGTTTCGACTCGACGAAATTCAAACCGAGCCTGCGCACGTAGTCGTCAACGGTCTTCCCGATAAGCCACTCGCGAACCTCGGGGTCGGCCACACCGGCCGGATTGACGTAACGGACCCGCCCCTCCGCGTCGAACACGGCTACCTCGGCGGGCATCTCGTCCAGCAGTTGCTCGTAGAACCGCTCCAGGGCCCCACGCTCCGCCTCGACACGTCTGCGTTCGCGGCTTTCAATTCTCCAATCGCGGGTGCGCTCGATCACTTGATTTTCGAGCCGCTGGTTCGCATCCCGCAGTTTACTTGCGGATTCCTGGAGTCTGTCGACCATCACGTTGAACGTCTCCGCCAGCCGCCTGACCTCGGCAGAGGACGACACGTCGGCGCGTTCCGCCAACGACCCGGATGCGATACGCTCTGCCGTGCGGACCATACGATCCAACGGCTTCGTGATAACGCCGCTGATGATCACCACGACGCTCAGCCCCAAGCCAAACACAAGTCCAATCACCCCGGCGGTGATCCATCTTGCGTGCAAAACCTCGCGCCACACAGGCTCCATCGTGATCGCCAGCCGAACCTTGCCGATCGTGCGTCCGTTGAGAACGATCGGCGTCGTTTGATGGTATGCGTCGGGTTCGCTGGGGAGCTGCGTTCCGAGCGGAGATGCCTCGTGCCATCCCTGAGCTGTCTTTATCGCCAACACGTGCCCCAATGAGTCGGACACGGCTATGTAGAGCAGATCCTCGTTCTCCAGTGCACCGAGCAGAGCCTCGTCGATAGCTGGAACGTCGTCGAAGAACACGGCCGACCGCACAGAAAATGCGCTCATTGCGCCCACACTCTCTGCCTTGTCCTGAAGGGCCCGCGTGGCGTATTGTTGCAGTTTTGCCGGAAAGAACTGAAGCAGGAATGCCAGCACTACGACCGTCACGAGCGCGAAAAGTGCCACGACCCTTGAGCGTATCGTGTTAGGTATGAGGTGGGACGGAACCTGCGAAAGCAAAGTCTTCACTCCTGGAGGTCGTGGTTCTCGACGACGATGGTGGCCAGTTTTAGAAGCTCGGAGCTGAATGCGGCTCCTTCGAGACGCGCTGCGTTGCTGTTCACCAAGATTCGTGGCCTGCCGCCGAGATCGCCGATGCCGACCGCAACTCCGCGAGAGACGTATTCTGGTACACCGGTCCAGGTAACAACTGCGATGTCGCGGGTGACAGCGGTTATCTCGCGGACCGGTTGAGCGCGCAGCGGCGTGATGTACAGAACGTCGACCGAATCCCGCAATAAGACATCGCGCAACCCGGGCACCTCCGAAAGTTCGACGGCCACGTAACGCACAGGCACACCGGCGATCGTCGCGCGCCCGTGCAGAATCGACGCCAACTCGTGACGCGCATTTGAGGATTCACGGAACCGAGGCTGATACAGAATCCCAATGACGATTTCGTGACCCACACCTGCCACGAGGTTGCGGTCGAACTCGGCAATGCGGAAGAGCAGCGATGCTTGCGCCTGTATCGGCACAGGCATCTCCTGCGCTTGCATGGTGCTGTGCGAATTGCACGTCATCAAGATCGCTGTCGCAAGGAGTGTCACGAGCATCCTTGTCGAATCGCGTTGAACCGTCGTGCTGTTCGGACCCACCATGTTCCGCATCAACACTGTCACCCTCGGATCCATGCTTCCACGCCGATCACTGGAGTCCACCGACTAATGCGTGTATTCCAACCTGAGCAGCACACGTCGACCGTATTGCGGGATTCGATCTTGTACGTGCTCGAAGCCGGCTGGAGTGTAGTACTCGGCGTTGAAAACATTCCGCACTGAGAGGGACACGCGTAGACGATCCAACAGGGCCGGTGTCGACACATTTACGTTGGTCAGGACGTATTCGTCGATTTCGGTGCCCTGCGTTGTGAGGCGCTCGTGATCGTAGGCCAGCTGCGCGGCCAACTTGAAGCCGTACGGCAGAGGGGCGACAAGCCCGGCGCGCAACACGTGATGGGGATGGTTGGATAACTCGGCGCCGGTGTCGCGGTCTTTGCTGTGTTGATACGTCCACTTCGCGTATGTCCTGAGCCCCGCCGGCAGCCTGGCGTCGAGCCCCGCTTCGAGCCCCCTGGCCGCCACTCTGGTCCTATTCGCGTACAAGCTTTGGCCGTCAGTTGGGTCCACGGTTTCCTCGATGAGATCGCTCATACGGAACTCATAGAGAGATACACTAGCTGCGATCGCGGCCGAGACTCTCTGCTCCCAGACCAGCTCGGTGACTCTATTCCTCTCCGGCCGGAGTGCCGGGTTCTTCTTGAACTCTGGGCCATCGTAGAAGGCCTCCCACGGAGTGGGGGCTCGGAACGCCTCTCCGTACAGCAGCTTGAACGTTGAGCCCGCACCAGGATGAAATACGAGTGCCCCGCGCGGTCTGGGAGCAGAGAGTCTCGGCCGCGATCGCAGCT
>CAYTDU010000691.1:0-3533 GCA_964436395.1 uncultured Gemmatimonadaceae bacterium
GACGCGAGCGTAATCGTCGGCTGGGCGTTGTGCATACCGGCGGGGCCCAATATTGACTCGGTGAGGATGCGTTCATACGGCCTCCCATCGAGGTGCTCGAGCAAGACGTGTAACACCTGGTACCCGACATTGGAGTACAAGAAACGCTCGCCCGGCTCCCATGCCGTTTGCTGCTCGCGCAGGGCGAACGCCTGGTACGGTGAGGAGGTGATGTCGTCCCGGTTGGACGGAATGCCGGCCGAATGTGTGAGTAGGTGGTGTCCGGTAATCGGACCGAAGTCCGACCGGACCGAGAACCATGGGAGATATTCCGACACCGGGCGGTCCGGATCGAAAATACCTCTGTCGACGAGTCGCATCAGACAGAGGGCCGTAAATGACTTCGTGATCGATCCGATCTGGAAGAGCGTAGCGTCGGTGACAGCACGACCGGTCTTGAGGTCGGCCTTGCCGACGTATACCTCGTACAACACGCTGTCGCCATCTGTAACGGCCACCGCCATCCCCGGCAATCTCCTGTCACGAACGGTGCGTGCGGCCAGAGAATCGACCCGCGCCCATGCACTCACTGCCGGCGTTTCCTGGGCACTGAATGGCGCTGCCGCACCGATGAGTATTGCGAGAATTAGCATGATCTGAAACGGCCGTCTGTCCATTGAGCGCGCTCCGGGTTAAACCAGCGTCAGAAGGTCGTGCACGTGAAGCATGTTGGGCTGTATGTCTACGCCATACGGACAGGCTCCGGCACAAAAACCCGCGCAGGTCTTGCAGGGTTCAGCGGCGGGCTCTCGCGAGCACCGAGTCCTTTTCTTCCGTGGGGCCGACGTCTGCATTGGTGGCAATGAAAACTGCTTCCCTGTCGATATGCGGAAGCGCCCCTCTGATCGCTCGATCGGCCCCGCCGTTTTCGTAGTTCTCCGCAGTATCGATGTAGTTCATCCCTTTGTCGACTGCGTAACGAACTAGACTGGGATCTCTCAAAAAACTCCCGCCGATGCTGAGGGCAGATACTCTGAAGCCGGTACGCCCCAGTGTGCGATGATTCTGGATTCGGCCTTCTTGGCTCGGTACTGTGGGAAAGAGCGGTGCAACATCGGAGGATTCCAACGGGGCTCGGCCCGATACGGAGCCTCCTACCAGCATTGCTCCACCTGCCTTGACGAATTCCCTACGTTTGATCCCCTCCCGTTCACGGCCCGCCTGATTGTTGTCACGCATGACACGCCTCCTGGGTGTGGTCGAGGGTGTCCTCCAAGACACAGGCTGGGGGACTCAACAAATCTACCACGACTGATCATAGACGAGGGATCACACGCCCGAGCAGCTCGACAGAGTACTCTATCCCCCCACTCGTGATCCCACCCTCCTGAGCGGAACCGACTGCGATCGAACCCCTCCCTGTAGAACGTTCACGGGAGTATTGTATAATGTTATGCGAACAACACGTGCGCTGGGTCAAGGCCCAAATCGGCTCGGTCGGGCGTACGGCTACAGACAGCTAGCCTGATCTGTTTCGGTACACCCTTTACATGGATTGTTTAGGAGAATTGGATGCAGCTGAGAGATTACGATACAACTGTTAAGATGAGTGCTTCCGTAGTGAGTTCAAAGCGGATTACGCCCGAAGACAGCAAGACGGAACTGCGGCACATTGACCTGGCCGTCGAGAGCACGCTTTTTAGCTATCAGGTAGGGCAAAGCGTTGGTGTGTTGGTACCGGGTCCTCACGAATACGGCCAACAAGAATACTTACGTCTCTATTCTATTGCCGGCGGAAGCACGGCCGATGACGGCAACCCGGTGATATCGCTGCTAGTGAAACGATGCTACTATGTAGACGATTTCAGCGGCGAGCGCTACGACGGCAAGGCGTCCAACTATCTTTGCGACCTGAAGGTAGGTGACAAAGTCAACTTGACGGGCCCGTATGGTCTCGCTTTCTCACTGCCCAAGAGAAAGGATGCCAACCTCCTGATGATCGGGCTGGGTACGGGGGTCGCCCCCTTCCGTGCGTTCATCAAGCATATCTACAGTGAGTTGGGCGGTTGGAACGGCCAAGTGCGCCTGTACCACGGCGCCAGATACGGCGTTGAGCTTGCCTACATGAACGATGTGAACGCCGACCTGGAGTACTATTACGACGAGGAAACCTTCAAGGCGTTTCAGGCTGTGAGCCCGCGCGCCCATGCCGACGTGCCGGTCGATCTGGAAGGGGCCATGGCCCAGAACGCCGACGAGATCTGGACCATGTTGCAGGATCCAAAGACCTACGTCTACGTGTCCGGCCTGAAGCAGATAAGCGATCAGCTGGACGAGGCGCTGGCGAAGATCATCGGTTCGGCCGCGAAGTACGAGGAGCTAAAGGCGAAGATGATGGTCGAAGAACGTTGGGCCGAGTTGATCTATTGAGTGCTGTAGACGACAAGATGCCAGAGGCTGCCTCTTTGTTGGGGGCAGCCTTTTTGTTTTGTCATGTGTTCCGTTTGGGAGATCAGTGACTGCGTTCAGCCGGTAACTCAGAGTATTGTTCCACAAAGTTCCGCTCGGGCCCTGTGCACGTATTTCTTCGGGGGGGGTTACATACTGGGCAGCGGTGAATGAGATTTCGTGGTTCTAGTTTCGGCACAATGTGGCCCACCGATCGATCCGCATCGGGGTCGGTGGGGTCGTTTTTGTCAGACGGTATCGACGGGTCAACGCATGTCAGGAAGGCATTTGAACATAACGACACAATGGGGGTCCGGTCTTCTCCTGCCTCTCACGGTTTTGGGTTTATTTCCCTTGGGGATCGCGGGGCAGGAGTCGCTGCGACAGATACAACCAATGAATGGCGACCTTCCCAGGATCCGGGCCGAACGCGTGGCTGGGAAGATCGACCTCGATGGTCTCCTGGATGAGGCCGCCTGGCAGACAGCAACGCCGGCCACAGAGTTCACGCAGCTCGATCCGTTCGAGGGGCAGCCCGGCTCACAGGCAACCGAGGTGAGGGTCATATACGACGCAGAGGCCATCTACATCGGTGCGTGGATGGAGGACAGGGAGGGTCCGTCAACCCGGCTGGGGCGACGAGACGCATGGCTCATGGACTCCGACTGGCTCACCGTGTCCCTGGACAGCTACGACGACAACCAGACCGGCTACAGGTTCCAGGTGAATCCTTCCGGCGTCCGAAGTGACGAGTTACTCTCCGGAGGCCAGGACCGACGCGGCGACGACTCTTGGGATCCGGTGTGGGAAGCCGCCACCCATCGTACTGCGACCGGATGGGGTGCCGAGCTCCGAATTCCCTTCAACCAGCTGCGATTCCGCAACACAAAGGAGCAGAGCTGGGGCATACAGATCTCGAGAGACATCGCGCGCAACCGGGAAAAGGTCCTCTTTTCTTTCACTCCGAAGGACGAACGTGCAGGAATCGCTCGCTACGGGCACCTCGAGGGGCTCCGTGGCATCCACCAATCCAAGGGCCTGGAGCTCCTTCCCTACACTTTGGGCCGGGCCGAGTATGTCCAGATCGATCAGAACGAAGACGTTGT
>CAYTDU010000692.1:0-3532 GCA_964436395.1 uncultured Gemmatimonadaceae bacterium
ACCAAAATACCACTCTCCTAGAAAATCACCGATAGCTACTTTTTAGAGTGAACTCGATGTTGGATGTTCTCTTTCCCTACCGCAGCGCTTTCAGTTCAGTGTAGCGCTTCCAGCGCCTCCAAGATCTGCTCGTTCGTCGGCCGAATACTGTAATCGACCTCGATGAACGACCAGCGCACAACGCCTTCCTTGTCGATCACGAACGTAGCAGGGTGCGGCACCTGAAACCGTCCCCCACCGGCGCCGTCAGGATTGAATATCCCATAGCGGTTTATCACGCTCAGGTCGATGTCAGAGAGGAATGGAAAGTCGGACATAACGCTGTCCTCCGCCGCGATCTTGTCCATCATCGTTTGGAGGTTCTCTTTGGTGTCCGGAGATACGGCAAGGATTTCAGTGTCGTGCTTCTGCTCTTCAGTCAACAGTGCCTTCAGCTTCACGAGCTGACGAGTGCAGTAACCTCACCAATGCCCCCGGTAGAAGACCAGCACGACGTTCTTGTTGCCGCGATAGTCGGACAGCGTGAGCGTGTCATTGGTCATCGCCTCCAACGAGAAGTCGGGTGCCATGGTGCCAACCGCGACTCGCTGGAGATCGGTCGGTGCCAAATCAAACCCGTCGACCGGTCCCAACCGCACGGGAGTTTGCTCGCCCGAGCATGCGACCGCGAGCACCACCGCGACCGCGGTGAGTGCCGAAAATCGTGCTTTGCTGATTTTGAGATTCACCAAGAGATTCTCCTGCCGTGGTTGTCGTTGCCCAAGCACCGTTGTGTTGTTGTATTCTGGCACCCGTTCGCCATTTTGGGAACCCCTCGCGCGGATTCGGTGGCCATGGGCGCTCACTGACTCACTCGTTCGGTCAACGCCAGTATTCGCTTTGCGGCGAGGGCTGCGTTGTTGAATTGTCTCTTGTGCGAACACGGTTTGAGGTGTAGTTCATTGGCATGGGGACGGTGATGGTTGAACCGGCTCTTTGACGCAGTCCAGATGGGCGGAAACGATGGCAGACAAACCGAATAGAGATTCAAACGAGGGAGTGAAGCGGTTCTTGACCGATTTTCGGTCCCACACCGAACGACGATCCTTCGAAGAGAGACGAACCAAGGAGCGCCGCAACAGCAGTGACAATGTGGACGATGAGCGGCGGGGAAAAGACGACCGCCGCGACAGATATGATCGCAGGGAGATGCTGCTCGACAGACGGCGTGGCACGCCGGAACAGTTCATTCTCGAGCACGTGGTATGGATTCGTGAGGCGCTGCACAACGCAGAGATTGAGGTGGAATGCCCTAGGTGTGGAGGAGATCTCCTATTGGGTCCCCCGGTTAAGCGGGGAACAAAATTATTTCGAGAGGTACACTGCACGAACTGCCGGCACCGCGTGCTGCTCCCTGATGTCCACGACGGTGACGAATAGGTTGGGCCCGGAAAACCCGCTCTACCCCTCCGGCGGCTCCCTGAGCAGGAGGGAGTTTGCCACGAACCCCAGGCGCTCCCCGTCCAGGAATACTTCCCAGAAGCCCGCCTGAAAAAGGCCGACTTCGAGTTGAACGCCCGGGTCCAGCTGCTGTTCCACTGGCGCCTGTGGACTAGGATCTCGGCGCACGTTCACCCATGTGGCTGTCCAACGCGTCGTTGATCTGACCGATGTTTCCCGCCGTACTGGAGCTTGCGGTGGTGTTCTGGCGATAACCGGATCTGCTCGAACGAGACTGTCCGTTGCCGGCGTCTCAGCAGAATCTTCAAGCACTATTTCGGTCTGTGGCGGCGTTATTTCCGGCGGCTCGGCCGTCAAAGGTGGTGGGGCTGCCGTTGGGTCGAGCGGATTGGACCTGCTGGGCAGCAATTTGATTGTCGCAAACAAAAGGGCAATCACCGCGATCGGTATTGCAAGTATCAACAAATTGAATGTGCGTTTCGGAAAGTCGACACCACAGTGAGGGCATACGTTGGCTTTTGCCGAGATCTTCTGGCCACATTTCCTGCATGTGATCTGTGGCCCGAGTTGGCCCTTCTTCAGCCGTTGCTCCCGCAACGAGTACCCGCACTTCGGGCATACGGAGGCCAGACTTGAGACATTCTGTCCACATTGCGGGCAAGCCATCAACGGCATGTGGCCCTCACCTTTTTTCTTCTCGTTCGACCGAGCTCAATGCACCAAACTACAGTCTCGAGCCTTCCAACGAAACAGTGTCTAAGCTTTTCAAGCCAAGAACCAATCCAATGCCGCGGTCGACACCTCGGTCGGCACCTCGTGCCCGCCATCGAATTCGTGAAAAGTCACGTCGTATCCTGCGTTCTCTAGAGCTGGCACAATCGTATTTGCAGTGTTGTAGAATGGCAGCACATCGTCATGCGGGCCGTGAGACACGAAGATGGTGGGTTGCCCAACCACCGGATCGGGAATGACATAATAGCCTGGCGAATATGCCACCAGATGCGTGAAAAGGTCGCCGTTTCCTATGCCGAGTGAGAGCGCGTAAGAAGCTCCGTCAGAAAACCCGCCTAATGCAATGCGGTTTGGATCTATGCGGCAGCGGGTGAACACATGATCCAACATCTCATCGAGGAACTGAACGTCTGGCCCAAACGTCCGGTCGGGGTATGTCATGAGGTCCCACGAACTGCTCCGGGAGTCCGGTGCCACAAAGATCATACTGTTTGCTTCGGCTCGATCCGGATAGCTCCCGTTCCAGTTGTCGGCGTCTCCACCGGCTCCGTGCAGGCCGATGAACAGCGGGTAGGCGCTTTCGTCCGAGTAATTCCTTGGCACGTACATTATCCCGTCTCGACTGCCCCCTAACCCGAGTTCGCTGAGCCCCAGCGTTGGACTCTCAGTGGGTATACTCGGCCTGGCGCTTAGCCTCGTTGCCGCATTGGAGTCGGCAATGTCCGTCGGTGATCCCAGACAGCTGCTCAGCATCGGTACAGCCAGCGCACCAATGCCAGTTCGCAAGAAATCCCGGCGGGTTGTTCCTGGAGGTGTGCGCTCGACCGGCGATCTTGGAGTACGATACTGAGTCGAAGCTCCCGTGCCGCGTTCGTACGTGCGATGATTCATAAGCAGGCCGTCTCAATAGTGAGTTGCGTATGTTGTTGACAATGATTGCACATCCCTCATTTAACCCTTCACGGTTATCTCGGGTCCAGCTCTCCGCCAGGGCAACAGGAGACAACCTATTGACGGGTGTCAACTGAGTACGGGTAACATGGGATACGCGCTAATGAGAAAAAGGGTCCAGGAGATTTTGGACGCCCCTCCACTCGGACCCGACGCGGGAGTGCAAATCGGGTTGTCGAGGGAGGCGAGACCTTTGCGGGCCTTCCGCTTTGGAACCGGATTCCGCAAAGTGAGCCTGCTTGCAGGTTGCCATGCCGATGAGCCTGTCGGGCCTCGTGCACTGAGTCAACTCTGCAGCTATCTGTCGAATCTTCCGAACGTCGACTCGATGCTATCCGAATTCCGGTGGTGGATAGTTCCTCACCTCAACCCCGATGGAGCGGAACGGAACCGTGAGTGGCAGAAGGAC
>CAYTDU010000693.1:0-3530 GCA_964436395.1 uncultured Gemmatimonadaceae bacterium
CCCCACGTGCGTGGGGACAATGACGGGCAGACGGTCAACGCAGCTCTCGCGCACGGTTCACCCCCACGTGCGTGGGGACAATGGCAGAGTGCCGGTGATGGATACGCCGGTTTCCGGTTCACCCCCACGTGCGTGGGGACAATGAAACAAGGAGCATAGGGAGGTGGTTATGCCGCGGTTCACCCCCACGTGCGTGGGGACAATTTCTGTGCCTAACGGTAACACACGGGCCATTACGGTTCACCCCCACGTGCGTGGGGACAATCGCCCAAGGACTGGAGAACGTCCGATTCGCGACGGTTCACCCCCACGTGCGTGGGGACAATCGCCGTTGGCCTAGCGCCGACTGGTGGCTTATCGGTTCACCCCCACGTGCGTGGGGACAATCGCTACCGCAGCTACACCCCCATCTGTGCCTCCGGTTCACCCCCACGTGCGTGGGGACAATCGGATCACATCTTGCGTTGATCAAAGCGGTGACGGTTCACCCCCACGTGCGTGGGGACAATTTTCGCCATCGGCCGGGCTATAGGCCCAAGATCGGTTCACCCCCACGTGCGTGGGGACAATGCTCAGAATTGCGCACGGCTTTACGTTCTTGGCGGTTCACCCCCACGTGCGTGGGGACAATCGTAATGCTCTGCGCCGAGACCGCCCCCTCGACGGTTCACCCCCACGTGCGTGGGGACAATGCGACACCCACCGCCGGTGACGTGACCTTCGAGCGGTTCACCCCCACGTGCGTGGGGACAATACTACATACTCACGTTCTATTTGGCGTTTTGGGCAGAATCAGCCCCTCGAAGTCTGCCATGGTCTTGCTCGTGTCGCCGGAAGCCCTTACCGAGAATCCCTGTTCGGTGTCGCTGGAATAGACCATGAGTGCAGCGCCACTGCGTTTCTGGCGGACCACGCGCTGCCACATCCTGTCGCGCACTCTGGCCGAGATGCGGCCGACGAAGACGCCTGTCTTGGGTTGGATCAGCCACCGAGTCAGCTCGCCTCGCACCGAGGCCGTGACCCGCTCAACTATCAGCACCACCATCGGGTCATTCTCCTCCTGCGGTTGTGGTGGGACCCTCGAGTTTGAGAATGGATCCTATGGGCATATCGGCGGATATGGTCTCAGGCTCCCACCACTCGGCGGGGCGCGCGGCGTCCGCAGCGAACTCGTCGGTGACCGCCTCCACTTCCGCCTTGACGTCCAGAACCTTTGCGATATCGGGGAGGATTCGCTCTATCAAGCGGGCCTCCCTGAAGTGGTCCCGGCATCTCATACGCACCTGCCGTTCGATATCGGTGGGCCCTTCCGCAGCAGCGCTGAAGGCAATCGGGATTATGTGATCCGCTTTGTAGAGGTCCGCGATGTCGTACACAAACGACAGTTGCTTCCCCGTGTGAATGAAACCGAGAGCAGGTGAATACCCGCCAGAAAGGATCGCCGCGTGCACCAGCCCGTAAAGGCAGGCGTTTCCGGCGGACAGGGCACGGTTGACGGGATCGGCGCCCTCCCACCGGTTGCGCTTGTAGCTGCGCCCGCTCCAGGGCACGCATGTGGCCCGGCCGGCTTCGGCGTAGGCCTGACGCACGCGGACGCCTTCCTTGCCTCGAAGCTGCTGGAGAGTGATCCCCGGATCGACGGGCTCGCCGAATCGGCAGGTGTACATGCGGACCACTACCTGCAGGCGCGTCACTTCGTTGCTTACCAGTTGGGACTGGCGGATGAGATTGCGGCTGTGCCTCGCCCCGCCCATGCCCTGTGCGTAGAATCGGACGCCGCGCTCGCCGCACCAAAGGACAAGGCAGTTGTTGTCGGCCAGGGTCTTGATCGCTGCGTGGGTGATTCTAGTGCCCGGACCGAGTATGAGGACCGCCAGCGACGCCGCGGGCACCGGCGTGGTGCCCTCCTGGTCATGTACGGCTATGGCCTTCTCGTGCTGGTCGACGACCGCGTGTTCCACGTAGAGGTAGGTGAGCTTATCCGCGAATTTCGGGAGTTCATGCAGGTCTTTCATATTCGGGCCTCCCACCACAAACGCGCTGCCCCTGTAGGAAAATCCCCCACAAAGAGCTTCGGCGCATGGCTTTGCGGATTACAGTCTTGCTCGTCGGCTCGACCGGGGTGGCGAGGCGAACCAAGGATATTCAGTTGTCAAAGAGCGCGGAGTCTGTCACGCCGGAGCAACTGACAGCAGCCCGAAACCGAAGGCTTTGGCGGGGCCTATGCCTTTGGCGAGGGTCTCCAAAAAGGCTGGTGAGTCTGTGACCTGAAGAAGACCTTCGAAAAGGACGGCCAGGTGCGTCGTCGCGTGCCTGCGCGCTGCATCTTTTTTGCGTCCCGTCTGTTTTCCTTCAGGGAGAATCCGAACGCATGGAATGGGCTGTTCTTCGCCATTAGCGTCCCTGATTCCTTTCATGAGAAGACGGAATCCTCCGGGCACATTATTTCCCACCTTTCCTTTGCGAATCAGCCAATCAATCTGCTCATGCTCGCGTGTCAGCCCAACCCGTTTGCCCTTCATCCCGTCGTCGGATTTCGCGATCCGTTTGCTTGGGTTGGCACGCAGACGAAACGAAAGTACCTGGCCGTTTTCAATCTGCCGGCATTTCGGCATGATGTGCTTGTATTCATGCGCGGGCATTTCGGGATCGGTGCCAAGATAATCATACAAGTCGTCGAGGAACGACCAGTCGGGTCCGACGTACGACTGAACATAGACTTTGACCACTTTACGTCGTTCTTCTGCGTCTGCACGAAAAAGGACGCCGAACTCATCGCGTGCCTTGGCTTTCGCCTCGTCCGTCGCTTTGGGGAAAGCGCGCATCAGTGTGCGGTGCATTTCATACGGCTGCGCCATTTCGCTCATGACCTGCCGCGAGCGGGGGTTGAGGATCAGGCGGGAGAGGAAGAGCGATGTTGTTTCGATAGTCATTCTGACCCTCCAACAAATCGTGTCTGGATTGATCGTGGGTTGAAGCGCCGTTCGCGAAAACAGATCGGAGAATCATTTTGAGTTCGCTCGCCGCCAGGCGTTTCCAGCACAACGCGGATAGGTCCATCGGGCGTGCCCAACAACAGGTGGTCTTCCAAGGTCCCTGGCTCCGGGCAATCGGCCGGAAGCAGTGGTGGAATCGTCAGGGGAAATGCCTTCCGGCCGAGGAACAATATCCACTCCGGATTGCGGAGCTTTTCGGCGATCTTCTCAAGCAGACCCTTGTTTTCTGACTGCAACCCAACGGTGAACGAAGCATCGGATAGGTAGTCTCGGTAGGAAACGACGGTATCCGTTCCTCTTCCATCTGCTTTGATGACATTAAGCGCCGTATGAAAGTCGCGCTCGGGCCGACCTGGCTTGTCCACACGCACGCCCATTCGTATCGCGTCGAACTGAGAGATGTCCTCGCCGCGGGCAATGCCCATGGCTGCGCAGATCAGACCGATCACGCCGCTCCGGGTCGGCTCCAGCGCGGTATCCCGATAGTCAAAGCGGCTTCGGTATCCCCACGACTGCATGAGACCTTCGAGCCGC
>CAYTDU010000694.1:0-3506 GCA_964436395.1 uncultured Gemmatimonadaceae bacterium
GATCGAGGCTACGGGAAGTCAGCAGCTGACGACCGAAGGAGTCGCACTCGGCACACCTGCTTACATGGCTCCTGAGCAGGCCGCAGCCGATCCGCACGTAGATCACCGAGCTGACATATATGCGTTCGGCGTCATTGCCTATGAGCTTCTGACGGGGCGCACTCCATTCATCGGCAATACGCAACAAGAGGTGCTCGCGGCACAGGTAACCCAGACGCCCGATCCGGTGACGAAGTACCGCGAGTCTGTGCCTCCTGCGTTGGCCGAGTTGGTGATGAAGTGTTTGGAGAAGAAGGCAGCTGATAGGTGGCAGACTGCCGAAGACTTGTTGCCACAGTTGGAGGCGTTGGCTACGCCGAGTGGGGGAGTGACGCCGACGGGGATGGTTACGGTGGCTGCAGCCAGACGTGGTTGGAAGGTCGCAACCGCAGCAGGCGTGGTTGCGGTGATCCTCGCTGTCGTATTGGTGGTCACGGTGTTACTTCGCGGCTCCAGTGTGGTGCTCAATCCGAACCAAGTAGTTGTTGCCGTGTTCCGCAACGAGACTGGTGACCCGTTGTTGGGCCACATAGGGACGCGGACGGGTCACTGGATTACTCAGGGGCTTCAACAAGCAGCAATACCCGTTACGCCGTGGGATTTGGCCTTGCAGTCATGGGAGTATGTCCAGTCTGAAGCTGAAGGGGGACGAATCCGTGATTGCGTGAGAGCCTTAGCTGAGGAAACAGGCGCGGGTGTTGTGATTTCGGGCGCTGTCTACCCCATCGGGAGTGACAGCCTGGAGCTACAGGTGAGCGTGATGGCTGCGAACCGTGGCAGGGCGCTGGGTACGGTCGATCCAGTGAGAGGCACACGGGCATCCGTTAGTGATTTGATCGCTAACGTACAGCAGCAGGTGATGGGATTTCTCGCAGTTGCCTTCGACGAGCGTATCAGCGCTCGGGCGCACACCTTAACACGGCCACCATCCCTCGACGCGTACCGGGAGTTTGACGAAGGGCTTGGGATTTACCTGAAGGCGAGTGGTATTGACGAGACCGCGATTCCACATTTCTACCGAGCATTCTCGCTCGACACTACCTTCGTGGTCCCTCTCCACTACGCGATTTTCACCCACATCAATTTACGTGAGTGGGCACAGGCGGATTCACTCGTTGGCATTCTCGAACGCTTCAGAGACCGGTTGAGCGACTACGACCGACACTGGCTGGACTACTTGAAGGCGCGAGTGGACGGGGACTATGCGGCAGCGTACGCGGCCATTCACAGAGCAGCAGAGCTTGCGCCGGGTTCTAAAGCTGTGTACACCTTGGCGATCATTGCTCATCGGTTGAATCGCCCGCGGGAGGCCCTTGGTGCCCTCCTGAGCCTCGATCCTGAGCGCGGACCGATGCGGGGATGGCCGTCCTACTTCGTCGCACTTCGTCGGGCCTATTTGGCTTTGGGCGAGTACGAAAAAGCATTGGAGTCTGCACAGAAGTATCGAGAGATCTTTGGGGATACTCATACTCCCGGTACGCTTGGCGGTGAAGCTCTCTGTCTAGCGGCGCTGGGTCAGGTGGACGAGGTCAACGTACTGCTCGACGGCATTGGCGCATTGCCCGAACAGGGAACATCGCAAGGTTCTCGGATGGTGGAAATCGCGGCGTACCTGCGTCGCCACGGGCATGTCGATCCTGGGAGTACCACGGTGGGTCGGGTAATACAGTGGTTTGAAAACAGGCCGCCTGAGACAAGAGCCACTGCTTTGTGGCGCACCTACTATGCGTGGGCGTTTTACGTCGCAAACCGCTGGGACGAGGCCTACAGTGTTGCGAAGTCGCTATCGGAGGAGTCTCCAGAGGACTTCAATTATCGAGGCCTTGTCGGTGTACTTGCCGCTCGCCGCGGAGATCACGAGGAGGCCGTCGAGATCTCCCAGTGGCTCGAGGCTCTGGATAGGCCCTACCTGCGCGGAGCACACACGGCGCTACGATCCCAGATCGCGGGCGCACTCGGCGACGGGGAGAATGCGGTGGCTCTATGGAGACAGGCGTCTGCAGAAGGATTCGACCTTCCACGACCATGGGATTTGATTTGGATTTCATTTGAGCCCATCCGCGACTACCCTGAATTCCAAGAGCTGATGAAGCCGAAGGGGTAGCAACAACCTTCACCCACCCACCCTATTCTCGAAATACGCCCGCTGCTCCGCCGCGGACATCCGATCCTATGCTACCAGCACAGTCAGTATCGCCGAGTCTCTTGACTAAAGCAATCAATCCGCGGGTTGATCGGAATTCCAGATATCACCGTGAATGAGCCACGATCCATCCGTCTGCTTTTCCAGATCCCAATGTAGCTGCCCCGCATTGAGACCAGCTCTGCGCCTGGCGGAACGAATGCCACCCACCAGGTCGGCCAGAGAGTCTTTAGCGATCTTGCCCGGGCGCGGCATCCAATAGCTGTAATCCTCAGTGGTCATCTCCTGGATGAGATCGAAGTCGCCGATGTCGAAGATGCCGGGCTTCGCGCGCGCATGCCGCATCAGGATCTGTTCTCGAGGCACGATTTGGCTCCAATTGTCTGAAACCGGTGACCAGTTGATCGCTGATTGACTCGTGGTGTTTAGTGTCGTATTCCAGATGCGAGGGACGCGATGAAGATACGTCGGGTGAATTGACGGTTGCTTGACGCGGGCACGCCAGACTATGACGAAACACCGGTCACCGGAGGTCGCTATGCGCCAGTTCTCACTAGTGGATTCGATCACCAGGCAGAATCGCAAATTCGTAGCGCTGAGCCTCTCGCTTCTAACCGGCATCGTGATATTGGCATGCGCAGATAATTCCACGGGTCCAGACTCAGTGAATCCTGTGGGGACTCAGCTGGCGTTTACTCAGGTTCCGGGTACGGTAACGGCTGGCGGTCCCATTTCCATTCAGGTGGAGATAAGGGACTCAAATGGCGTCCTCGTCAGTAATGCCACTCACGCCGTCACGGTCGCGATAGAAGTGAACCCGTCCGGCGGGACATTGTCAGGCACGACAACGGTCAACGCAGTCGCAGGGATCGCGCAGTTTGACGATCTATCGATAGACGTTGCGGGAGATGGCTACACGTTAACCGCGACCTCGCCGAACCTTCAGGAAGTGACCAGCGGTGCATTCAATGTACTGTCGACGACTCCGACCAATGCCACGCGAGTCTTACTAACCGACGACCCATTTCCATATTATCGAGTAGAGCGAGTCGACCTCTATTTCGTCAGCGTATCGGGTTCGTTGAGTCCCGATACAGGTAGTAGCGCCACCGGTTTCGTGACGCTTGCTGAGCCGAACCGCCTCATCAACCTGCTCGCCCTTCAAAACGGTATCACCGATGAATTGGGCTCGGTGGTCCTACCGAAGGGAGCGATTACCGCGGTGAGGGTGGTGATCGACACCGATTCGTCCAGCATCACTCTCAAAGACGGCCGTGTTCTCACCGGTACGTCGACTCCGGGAATCGCCTGGCAATCGAGCGCG
>CAYTDU010000695.1:0-3497 GCA_964436395.1 uncultured Gemmatimonadaceae bacterium
GTCGATACTCAAGTGGCCGCAGGTTGTCGTCCGTAAAACCGTAGTACGCCAGTCCTGAATACGTGACAAACGAGCCGTCATACTCCTGCGAGTAGGTCAGCTCATCAAGCTCCTCACGCGCTGCTTGCAGCTCGGCAAAGGCCGCTTCTGCGCCGATATACAGCGGCAGGATATCGCCCGTCGTCCAATGGAATCGCGCCCAATCACTACGGCCCGCAGCTAACCGATCGAGCTCATAGTAGTGATTGCGCCCTTCTGGCGCACCGATGAAGTCCATCCAACCGTTACGTTCAGAGAGCATCGGCCGTATGTGCTCCGGCCACGTCTCCTCTTTCATATTGCCGTACTCGTCGAGCACCCCACCGTTGATCGGCTGACCTTCAATGCGCTCCGGCGAATCCAGTCCAACGACCATGATCTCCGCGCCGTTGATCAGCGATAAGGTAAGTTCCGATTCGCTAGGCTTGTCCGCGAGCACGGCTCCTGGAACTAGCCTCTTGAGGTCCTTCCAGAAGATGCGCTTCGCCTGGAGATGCGTTGGGGCACCGGCGATGTATCTTGCATCTGCCCACTGCGTAGGCTTCATGGCTCGCTTGACTAGTCGCCTTTTCGCCAGCTCGGTCTTTCCCGAGCGGCGACCAGCGGGTACGATGTTGAACCGAGCGGTAGAAAAGTAAAACGCTCGCTGCATCTCATGCAGCCGCATCACGGACCATCGAGCAGGCAGCTCAATGGGCTCCACCGGCAGCTCAACGGTTGCCGGTGTCTCAAGGTCGGCGTACAACGAGTCCTCCTCGAAATCATCGCCGGCACTGAGAACTTTCAGGATGCGCTTAGTCAGCGTCGCCATCGGTACTCTTGTCCATCGCCAGACCGGCGTCGCGCATCGCACGCGCCTGCTCGATCGGCGTCTTGCCTCCGCTATGACGGAGTTTAAGCATGTTCTCTAGGCTTTCCTGGGCTTTCATCTTCTGCTCAGGGGTCGAGTCCTCATCAGCTACGATACCCTTCCAGAACGCGATGGCCTTCGCACGCTCTTCGGAGGCATCAATGTTCGCCTCTTGCATCAACAAGGCCCTTGCGCGTGACAAGAGCTTCTCTACCGTGCCTCTCGCCACTCTACGACCAGCCACTTCATAGATAAGCCGCTTGACCTGGCCTTTTTTCCAGTGGTTAGCGAGACAGGTCGCAATGAGGTCGACCAGCTCGTCGGTCACTACTTCTGTGCCTGTGGCTGCCATGGCTTATCCGTTGAAAATGGGCACTTAATTCGGGTAGCCCTGTCCTTGAGCACCTCAATTTCGACTTCATGCTGGTTCGTCTTACGATGCGCCTCGTTCAATGACGCTTCCAGCCGTGTCACAGTGATGTTCAACGACTGCACGGCGCCGGCGACTTGATCGACTGACCCCTTCACCTTGCTCACCGACCACGTAACTCCGACCACTACCGTAACAAGATTAAGGAGCACTGCCCCAACGCCAATCATAAGATTCACATCAGTCAACTTGCAGCTCCATCGCCGGAGGACGCACGCAAAATGAAGTCCCCGTGCACTAGCACGTACTCCTGATCCGTAGTCGTTACGTCCCAGAGTTTCCACAACCACGCACCTGACCCGAAGTCGCCGTCGATGAATGGATTCGCGATCTGGTTACCGCTGCCGCTCACCGTGATGTCTGCGTTCTCCACGGTATCGAGCCGCGTGCCCTCATCGTCTTCGACCACGAATCGCAGCGTCTTTCCGCTGAGGTCTACGTCGTCGTCATTGGAATCCTGCACGGTGATCGGCTTGCTGCGTGACTCACCCTCGAACATCTCCAGTCGCGTGCCGCTGCCTACCTGTTGGTCTGGCAACGTGCCAGCGACGAGCGGGCCAACGGTAATCTGAGCTCCCTCCGCGATGGCTTCCTGAGAATCCGTCGCGGGGTCGAATGTACCGCCAACGTCGCTCGGTGTCGCAGCGGCCTTGTTGAGCGTCGCTTTGAACAGCCCGAGCACCGTATTGTCACCACTACCGGTAATCGCACCCATGATCGCCAGCAATGCGTCGAGGTCCGTCTGGTTGTCGGCCACGTCGCTGGTCAGATCGCTGACGTCGCTGGTTAGATCATCGACGTTCGTGTCAATCGTATCCACGATCCCATCCACGATACCGATGTCAGTGATCGCGTCGTCGATGTCACCATCATGCATACGAAATAGCACGAAGCTGTCCGCACTATTCGTTGACGTGAGCTTAATGAGCACGTAGTCGTGGTTCATCTCGCCTGCAGCAAGGTCTATTTCGTAGATTCCCGTGCTGCCAATCTCCGCGAACGTATCGCTGATATCGAGCGATGCCCACGCATCGGTACCGTCTTTAGAGTACGCTGTGTCCACGACTGTCTCGCCGCTCTTGAACGATGCTGGCGAGCTGGCATCGACCATCGGCACGGCGAGGTAATGTGCAGTGTTCTTTTTGTGCTCGATGATCATGCTGCGCCCCTGTTAGCACCCCGGCCGACGCCACGGTGCATGCGCTCGTAGTCGAGGATAGTCTCGGACGCCGCCTCTTCGTACTGAATCCACGGCGACAGCTCGCTGATCTCGGTTGGGAACTCTTGATTCGTGCCATTCGGCGGCACGCTGTCCGGCTGGTCATAACTACCATCAATGACAACCGGGCAGAAGTACGCGCTGCCGCGCTGCCAATCGCTGGTGAAGTCAATCGACCAACTGTCACCGTCGTCGTCCATCACACCCCATCCGTGATTGAGACATCCCTGCAGCGCGTAGCCGTACATGTTGTCGTGGTCGTAGGTCTTACCAGCCGTGCCGTCGAGATCCGACGCCCAGCCTGCGTAAGGTGAAGTGAGCGTCGGCGGAAAGCCTTCATATTCGCCAACATGGAACGACGCGGACGACACATCCACATCTGGCAGCGCGAATAAAGAGGCTGAGCGGCCCAAGGAGAACGGCGACGCGGGAAACACTGCTTTTTGCACAAACGTGTAGAAATAATCGGTCGATGTAGAGCCAGACGTGGCATCATGCACCGCGTCCCATTTTGCCTGCTGATCCGTACCTGTCGCGGAAAGCGCACTCGAATAGCTGCGCCCTGTTCTATAGATGGTGTCGGGGTCGAAGTTGACGCCGCGACCCTGCGCCTTCGCGCGGCGCGTATCGCAGATCAGCCGATCACCGTCGAGTACCACATCAAATCGTAGCCGCCACGCACCGGGGAACATGCCGACCGGTACTTTGCAGCCACGGCCGATGTCGCCGTGCCCGAGCACCACCGACCCGTCCGGCATCAGCTCGCCGCCCTTGACTCGCACACGCCACTCAACAACGTCGGGCACTTGGTTAGCCAGCCCGGGCGGAATAATCGCACCGAAGCGGGCACCCTTCGCGTGCGTAACAGCTGGGTTGTCGATCAGCCCACGCGGCAGGTTCAGCGGCTGCAGCGTAACCCATGAGTTGCCGTACTCCACGCGATACTGGCCGCCGCCGAG
>CAYTDU010000696.1:0-3491 GCA_964436395.1 uncultured Gemmatimonadaceae bacterium
CAGCACCAACTCTGGCAATCCGAGTAGCACCTGTGTCAGCAGATGCAATTGGATAGGCAGTACTCTCATCAAATTTAGCTGAAGTAATAGCATCCGCTTCTAATGTCATCTCGTCCCCGGCCTGCGCTGCCGTCTTCGCCGCATCATAATCCGAGTGCAAGGTTACCTCAGTCCCGTCGCTTCTGCTTGTAATAGCCGCGTCAAGATAGTCTACAATTAACTTGCCAACACTGCCAACTGTGGCGAGCCCTGACGTAAGCGCGCTCCAAATCGACGCCACCAACGTGGTCCGCTCGCCAGAGGTCAGGGCCATGGCATCACCTGCCTTGGCAGGAGCATAGTTACCCTGAGTTGTGGCAAACGTAACGCCGTCGGCACCAGTGATCGTGTCGAGATCTGTTTGTGCTGTGTCCTGTTTGGCCTCGGTTGCGAGCCCGCTCTGGATTTCTGTTACAGCGTCGGCTTTGATCGCCGCCGCATCAACGGCATCCGCTTCTAATGCCATCTCGTCCCCGGCCTGCGCCGCTGTTTTCGCCGCGTTATAGTCGGCATGCAGCGTGACCAGCGTGCCGTCGCTTCTAGAACTAATGGCCGCGTCGAGGTATGCCGCGCGCGCGGCGGTCAACCGTGTCTCAAGAGTCGCTAGGTCGTTCAACGCGCCACTATCAGGCAGCGCGTCTGTGACCGTTTTAATCCCATCCACTACGGTGTCAACGGTGTCAATCAGCGCCTTCAGTGCGCCAAGGCCATCAGTCCCGTTATCGAGATCTGTCTGAATACCGTCTGCCACGGTGTCCAGGGTATCAATGAGCGTTTTCAGAGCCGCGTTGCCATGGGTGCCGCTGTTCAAGACCGCGTAACCGTCGCCTGTCTGTGGATATGTTGGGTACACATTCACGGTCTGTGAAATCGCGCTGGAAAGTGCCATCGTAAACGCAACGTGATCGCCATTGGTCTCGGCCTGTGCCGGGGCGTAGCTCCATTGGCCGTTCCCCTCGTGCGTGCTGGAGCCTGATCCGGTTCCTTGCGTTCCGCCATCAATCGTGTAATAGACGGTCGGCGTGCCTGACGTAACAGCGGAACCGTCTGCTGTGCTATTCATCTGGAACGCTACTATTTGCCCTGCCGTGTTCTTTTTCATACAGCCACCAATGTAGTAGAGTTAGCTGCCCAAGCCGGTTGAAAACTGCCACCCGCAGCCGCCGCAGGCACCCACACTTTCCGCCGCCTCGGTCGCCATGCCACGTAGGGGTCCATGTGAAGGTCCCGGACTTCGGACGCGGTCAGGGCGCGGGGCCAAATCTGAACATCACTAATCTGCCCATGCCATCGACTCACCCAACAAGCACGGCCAATCCACAGATCATAGCCCGTTGAAACAAGCGATCCAGTATAGGAGATTGATTGTATTCCGAGCCTGCCATTGGCGTAAAAACACGACAATCCATCTTTTCTATACGTAAGGACAAGGGAATACCATACTCCCACTTCTGGCGACCCCAACACAGGAATATTGTCTTGAAGGCCTATCCCGCTTGATTTGACTCGATAGGCCCATGTGTCGTTACCAACGTCATACCAAATGAGATATGGCATAGCGGTGTTATTTTGGCCTATTAGTCTTCTGTCTTGCGTTTTACTGGCTAATTTACATAGGACTCGGACTGTAATTTCTGCTGGTTCTGTAGCCGGGCAGACGACAAAATCCTGTAAACCATCAAAATCCAGCGCGCCGCCCTGGTCGCTCACCCAATCCGTGGCCGGATCCATATTCGTCAGCGTGCCATGGTTACCGTTGCCGCTGGTGTCATGAGCGGTAAAGCCAGCGCCCTCGTTGAACAGCCAGCACCCGGCGCTCGGAAACAGCGGATGTCCCGTGTCGGGGCGTTGGCCTATGAGAGGCTTCATCGGCTGCACTACACTTCCTCCGACCCGTCTTCGATGGGAATCAGCGCGACGAACATATTGGTTGCGTCGGAGTCAAGTGCCTGCCCGGCCTCGTTCCATACCACGAGTTGACCATACTGCGACCCCGGCGTGAACTCGCCGGCCGTCTGAATCTGTACTGTCCCGGCCCCATCATTGGTCGTGGAGAAGACGCCAATTAGGGTGAGCTGCTTCAGCCATTCGGATTCGGAGGAATCCTGGTACGCGGCATCTGACCCGGAACACCCGCCATCATTACCAGTCGCTGCCGTTGAGGAATGTGACTCAGACCAGTAGAAGTAAATGGCCTCGCCTGCCGTGGGGGCGCTCGCGCCGAACTCAATTCCTGCGCGGACGCGGTATCTTGCACCGCGCGTTGCGGGTAGCGTCACCTTGTCAGACTGCCGCGCTTTGGTGTCGGCAAGACTCGTCAAATCAATCTGCGCCGTTCGGGTATACCCGGAACCCGCAGACGAATAGTCCGTCGTGTCTGCGAAGACAACCGGCGTGCCGGTCTGCACAAGGAATTTGTGGTCCAGCGCCATGGGTTAGCTCCCGTCCGCAACAGTGTCAATTAACGAATTGACTACAAACTGAACGTCGTTGTCTGTTGCGTCCTCACCTGATGCCTGAATAGTTGCATTACTCAAAACCAGCCCGACCAGGTCGTCCGCACACGACCGAGCCTCATCAACGCCAGACAGAACCGCGTTGGCCCAGATGAGGCGGTTTTCATGATTGTCGGTTCCGGCACTCTCGTTTTGGATGTCCCAGGCCGCCTGGAGGCAAGCACCTAGGATTCTCTTCTTCAGCACATTCCCGTTAACGAACAGGTCTGCGATATCGATTAGGTCTGCCATTTACTGTCTCTCCTATGCCGCCGCGACCACACGAAAGGGGGCACCCCCTCCCGATGCGGAGGCGTATGTGATTTCGATGTAAGGGGGGTTGGCGTCGGTGTCGCTGTGCCACTCCGACCCCGTATCGTCGTAGGTGCCCAACCAAATCTCGTGGGCTTCTTTGTCATCCACGTCGGTGTTCGCGTCATCTTTGAGCATCACCGTGACGGTGTTGCCGGTGATGTCGTCCGCGTAGACCTTACAGATGCCGTAGCCCGCTGCCCCGAAGACATCAACGTCTTGGGTAACCCCTGACTGGGAGACAGCCACGGAATCCGTAGAACTGCCGAACGACAAAGCGTCCAACGTGCTTTCCGAACTGCCGGAAGTCCACGCCGAGACCACGTCGCAGTAGGCGTCCCCAGTTCCGCCGATACCGTCACATGCGCCATACAGTTTCAACGTTGCGCCCGTGACTGTGTACCCCGTCATGTCAGGGACGGTAATCTTGATGAACGTCTTCGCCGTGAGAATCTCCTCACCGCCCTGGTACTCACCGATTAGTACAGAGTCCGAAGCATCCGACGAGTCCACGGTCGGGTCGATGGTCACGGGGCACGCTGCGTGACGAAGCGCCTCGGCCAAGACCACCACTTCAATGCGATGCCCGTCCAGCCGCAAGCCAGATTACCAGAGCCTATGAAGGTCTATTCAAATTGGAGGATT
>CAYTDU010000697.1:0-3488 GCA_964436395.1 uncultured Gemmatimonadaceae bacterium
TTCCACATGTCGTTCATCACATACCCCCTATTGCCCGGACCAACCCGCCATGCGATTGTTCGTGATGAGTCACACAGATCTCGTCCAGGAACGGGCATGAACGTGATCCCGACGATGGAAACCCCCGTTCTTGCGGCAAAATCACCCGTGGGCTCGGTATCGGACGTATGAATCTCCCCCTCAAAACGGTGTACGCCTCCTGCTGTCTCAGGATCTCGTCGGTGAAGTTGCAACTAAACAGCAATACGTAATCCCGCATGTTCTCAAGAATCATCAACGGTGAGTAAATCGGCAAGTGTTTTCTTGGCATGTACTTACTTTGTATGTGCGTGTTCCGGTCCACTAGAGAATCTATAAGATCAAGGCCGATGGCTGCGTAGTTGGTCAAGGTCCTCCCCTTGCCCGCGGCCATATTTGCCGCGATGCTTTTACCTTCGGACTTCAGGCCTTGCACTAGGCCCACGAGAGATTCTTTGATCACGTCTACCCGCCGAGCAAAGTTCTTGTGGTATGCGAGGCCGTCGACTCCGTCCATAGCTTCACTCTCCAACAATTTTTCCACCGCTGGTCTTAATGATGGCTTGGATTCCACGGACAGCCTCAACGAGCCACAATGGATAGACAGACGTCGACGTGATTCAGGTGGAGCGAATGAGCTCGAAACAACCGGTCGAGCGTGGTCATAGAAAAACATCACTGGTGTTCGTGGTAGGTAGTACTCTCGAAGATTGGGAGTTATCGTTGTGTTTCGTCCAGAGTCGAATTTCCTTGTCCCTCGTCCCCCGGACCAATTGAGGGGTATTGGATCCCAATGACGAATGCGGGCTCATAATCTCGTGACCAGGGTTAATCCTGCACATCAACCATGAGCAGCTACCTAAGTGCCTTCACTGCCTAAGTTCCCCCCAAGGTGGGAGACCACATTCCCTCCACTGCCGCACAAAGGACTCTACCGACACTCGAACTCCCTCGCTGTTCCAATGGCCGTCATACACGAAGTAGCATGATGTCTCAAGACCGCAAAGGCGAAGCACGGGCCGAGCATCCAGAACCGGTATTTCTCTTTCGCTGCAGAACTCGCGGATCTGCCGCAGTGGCTGCTCAAGGTCGATTTCGGACTCGCTCAGTTGGGCTGCCGAGATCACCATCGCATATTCGCGCTCGTCAATCTCCATTTTCAAGGGGATCGGAGCCACGATCAGGGGCACACCGTCTTGTTCTGCCTCCGCGCTCAAGCGGGCTAAATAGTAGAATGTCTTTTCCCACAGACCCTCCGTCAGGGGCACTCGGAATGGGCCTAGCTGTCTGGCTTGGGCCGCGTTACCGCTTACGAGGCGACGCGAAAAGCCGCCCACTACGTCGTTGTAGTAAAGGAAATTGCGCATCAAGACGTAGAATTGACTGTTCCACGAAAGCCACTTCCGCGTCCTCGTGAAGACATTCCCGCCCAGCTTGCTCAAGTCCTCTGACCCGGTAGCCATTCCCAGCGTGGCCCCGTTTTCAATCAAGTACCGAGCGTCCTCGTTGCTGCAGTCGTAGTCGTCAGGAGACAGCCCCACGAAGACCACGTGCGGGTCATACACATCTCGCCAGCGCGTGTACGCTCTCCAGTAGTTATACGGTGAATACCCACCGACTGCGGCGTTGACGACCTCTACGAACATGTCTAAACCGTCCGCGTCCACTGCGGCCTGAAGGGCGCGCTCCAACTGACGCGAAAGGCTCTGGCCAATCTCCAATCCGTGACTAACGGAAAACGAGTCGCCCAACAGAAGTACCCTGAAGGTAGCGGTTGAGCTTGTGCTGTATTCCCGGTCCCTAAGTCCCTCAGAATTGATCTGAAAGAGGACGTTGTATTCACGGCCTTTTTGGTAGGTTGTAGCGTTGGCCTGATATGTGAAACCAATCACTGGATCAGGCTGGTATATGTTCATCCTAGCGTCCACGTCCTGGGGAAATAGTGCCCTAGTGAAAACTTCCCCACCCAGAAGGGTAACGGGCGACAAGCCAAGGACCAGCAGTACTCTACCGAGCCACAAAGAAGTTCGAGATCTGCGCATAATAGGAGGAGCTAGAACTGAAAGTAGATGAAAGGCGTCACCGTCGCGAGGTGGGCAATCGCGGCAGCGAGTATCGCAACCAGTAGCAGCTGTGCCAAACCATATCGAAGGGCGATAGGCCGGATGCAATCGGTCAGCCACGTGTGGCTACCTGTTAACGTCTGCACGATGTCCAGCACTACGGCTGTCCCTGATGCGAACAGGACAACTGGTGTCAAATCAAAAATCCCTTCGAGTCGAAACAACCCCCGCAGATACAGAATGGCGGAATGGAGATTTGGCGACCGAAAAAACACCCACGCAATCGATACCAGAACGAAAGTGGCGAGAATTCGCGCGCCGTGGAAAATCCGTCCGAGTGACGTCTTGGGCCACGATAGGTCGACCTGTTTGCCTCCACGAATGATTCGTTCTACGGACAGAAAAACGCCGTGCAGAATTCCCCAAACCACGAAATGCCAAGCAGCCCCATGCCAGAGTCCGCCAAGGAACATGGTGATGATGAGATTCAAATAGGTGCGCGTTTTGCCTCGACGATTGCCCCCGAGAGGGATATACAGATAATCCCTCAACCACGTAGAAAGGGAAATATGCCAGCGCCGCCAAAACTCTGTGATGCTTCTGCTGAGGTACGGGGCGTTGAAGTTTTCCATGACTCGAAAGCCCAACACTCGGGCAACGCCTCGCGCTATGTCCGTGTAGCCCGAAAAGTCCCCATAGATCTGAAATGCAAACGCAAGGATTCCTGTCAGAAGCTGCCCGCTGGTACTGCCCTGTGGATTGGAGAAGATCGCGTCGACGATTGGCGAAAGCGTATCGGCGATCACAATCTTCTTGAAGTAGCCCAGCAAGGCAAGGTTGAGACCGATCCGAACATCGGTCGGAGTCACCCGTCGAGGGTTACAGATCTGTGGCAGCAGGTTCGTGGCACGTTCAATCGGACCCGCCACCAGCTGCGGAAAGAAGGACACGAAAAGGGCAAAATCAATAAAATTATCTGTCGGCTTGAGTTTCCTTCTATAGATATCTATGGTATAGCTCATGGTCTGAAAAGTGTAGAAACTGATACCGACCGGCAGAACGACACGGAGCAGGGGCAAGTTCGGCTGAAACCCCACGCTGCCAAGAAGGTGGGCGGCCGAGCCCACAAAGAAGTTAAAATACTTGAAGAACCCGAGGATACCCAGATTGACCAGAAGGCTTAGAAACAACAACGCCCGCTTATGCTTTGCCGCCTCAGTCGACTGCAATCGCCGGCCCACCCAGAAATCGACGATCGTGGAGGTGAGCAGCAGAAACGTGAAACGCCAATCCCAGTAGCCGTAGAAAACGTAACTGGCTATCAAGAGAAATATGTTCTGACCCCGGAGCCGCAGCCGGGGATACACAAGCAGGATTACGACGATAAATCCAAGGAACACAATTGAA
>CAYTDU010000698.1:0-3488 GCA_964436395.1 uncultured Gemmatimonadaceae bacterium
AACCTTCTTTTTAACTTCTTTAAGTTTGTCAGGGGCATTGTTGCTCATATCAGAGATTACATTAAGCGTATAATTGAAGAGTTTTTTTGCCATCCAATTAGTATAACAATTATGGTTTACTAAGGTGTGGTATTCATCAGGACCCATGACGCCGTGGATCTCGTAGCGCCCGGTCTTTTCGTTCAGGTGAGATGCGCTTACCCAGTAGCGGACGATCTCCAGGATGATCTCGGCGCCGTAACGTTCGAGGAACGTGCGGCTGCCCGTCATCACGTACTGCTGCCAGACGTTGTACACGATTGCCGCGTTGACGTGGCGTTGGCGCCTGCTGTTGTCCGGGCCCCAACTGCCGTCTTTGGGGTTCAGGTGCAGAAACTGTGTTTCCTCTCTCCCATTGCTACTGCTCTGCCACGGGTACATCGCGCCGCGGAAGCCAAACTCTTTGGCATAGTCCCGAGCCGCGTCCAGACGATGGTACCGGTATCGCACCATTGCCTCGCCGACGTCGGGGAAAGTCTTGAGATAGAATGGGAAGATGTACAGCTCGTCCCAGAAGACGTGGCCACGGTACGCTTCTCCATGAAGCCCTCGGGCTGCAGCACTGGCGTCGAGGTTCTTGGTGTTCTCAGACACCGACTGCAACGAATGGAATATCTGCAGGCGAACCAGGACTCCTTCGTCGGGGCCGTCGTCGCCTGGATTGGGTTCACATTCTATGTCCACATCGGCGCGATCCCAAAGGGAAACCCATGCGGCCCGATGAGTACGTAACAGTCCCTCGAAATCGGGGCTGCGTGTGATTGCCAGACCGGCATCATGAGAGGTCTCACATAACCCGTCATCCCGTGACGTGTACAGCGCTGCCACTTTCTCTACGACGATTGGTGAACCCTGTACTGCAGAAGTCGTAAACTCCTGGCCGGTCTCGCTGTCGTTCAAGATCGTGGTCACCGAAACGTCAGCGTCACCATTTGCAGGAGACACGCGCGTTCGAGCTGCCACGCTTACTTCCAGCCGAGATTGCCTGGTTTTCACTAGCACGAACACGCCTTCCGGCTCCACGCTGCCGGTCTTCACGATGTCGTGGTGTTTGGACTCGAGCTCGCCGTACCGCGCCACGCCGGTGTTGGTGACGTTCCCGTCCACCATTGACCGAATGTGAATCGTGCCCGACCAGTCCTCGGGCGTGATTGTGTACTCGATCGCCGCCAGGTGAGGCGAGTACATGTGCACGAATCGCCTACTCATGACAGAGGTCGTTCGGCCCGCTCCATCGCGGATCTTGTACGACCGCAGTAACACTCCTTCGCGCATGTTCAGCTCGCGCCGGTAGGACAGGACTTCCATCTGTTGGAAATCGACCCACTCACCGCCCTCTGGCCGGAATGACAGGCAAAGCCAGTTGGGAAAGTTCACCAGATCTTCGTTCTCTATATCGTGGCCGGCTACTTTGCTGATCGCGCGATTGTATCCGCTCGCGACGTAGGTACCTGGGTAGTGTGTACCGTCTGCACTGACTTCCTCGGCTGCTCCGCGGGTTACGAATTGCCCGTTACCGAGTGCACAGAGCGCCTCGCGCACGCCCTCCTTGCCGGGATCGTAGCCTTCCCACGTCAGTATCCACCTGTCGGTATACTCGTCCATCGTCTCTTACCCTTTCCGTTCCGCGAACCAGCCATCCATGTTCTCGACCGTGAGTTCTGCGGGGTCAGTGATTACGACGTCAGCTCCTGCATCTTTGAGTGCTTGCGCTTGATCTCCGTGCGCCAGTCCCACAACGACCCCGAACTTACCCCGGCTGCCTGCCTCGACACCTGAGGCGGCATCTTCAATCACGAAAGCTTTGCTCGGCTCAAGGTCGAGCAGCTCGGCACAACGCAGGTAGACGTCGGGATGAGGTTTGCCTCTCATACCCTCCTTTTCAGCCGTGACACCGTCTACTACCTCGTCGAACAGCTCCTCGAGCCCGGCGATTCTGATAATGTCTCGCGTGTTCTTGCTCGACGACATCAGACCGATCTTTTGTCCCCGCTCACGCAGAGTCTTGATGAACTCCACGGTTGGGTCGAAGATACCCACGCCATCTGTCTCGACGAGCTCACGATAGAACTCGTTCTTGCGATTTCCCAAGCCGCACACCGTCTCCATCCTCGGAGGGTCAGAAGGATCACCGAAGGGGAGCTCAATGCCCCGAGACTCGAAGAAACTCTGTGCCCCCTGATATCTTGGTTTGCCATCGACGTAAATGGGATAGTCGGTATCCATGTCGAACGGGGCCTGCTCCTGATTGTGTTTTGCAGACCACTCCGCCAAGTATTCATCGAACATCTTTTTCCATGCGCGCGAGTGGACCTGAGCCGTGTGGGTCACCACTCCATCGAGGTCGAAGATCCCGCCATCATAGTGTGCGTGCACGTATTGATTCTCCGTCGTTGATGTGGAAATGTGTTAGGGGAGCCGCTTGGGAAACCGATCTTCGATTGAACCCCGCTGCCCGGCTCAGAGTCAACGCACGCCACCAGGACACGGGAAGTCAAGGCTGTTAGATTACCGAGTCTAGATCGAACCCGGGAGGCGGCATAGAAGGCGTGAACGTACAGGCCAAACCGTCCGAAAAGATGGTTCAAACTGGCTCCGGAGAGGCACGAGTCTCTGGCAAGGCAACGCGACGCACTGATACGAAGGAAGTGCGGGCTCCGCGTCGCGGACGGGTGTTCAAGTTCTTCTTTCCGGTGACATCCTACATCGTCACCGTCGTCTGCGTATTGGTGTTTTGGATTTATCTCTTCGTGCTGAACCGGACGAGGATAGTCGGGCGGCACAATGTAGGGGAGGAGAAGAACACTCTCCTACTCTCGAACCACCAATCGATGATAGACAGCTTTCTGGTTGGAATGGGTGCCTACTTCCCCCAGGCGCTGTGGAAGCCGCATTTGATTCCCTGGAACCCCGCGGCCGAGGAGAACTTTTTCAAGACCCCGTTGCTGGCATGGCTCGCCGACAACTGGAAATGCATCCCGGTGCGGAGAGGAAGGCGCGACTTTCACGCCGTCCACCGGATGAGCCAAGTGCTCCCGCACGGAACGATGGTTCTCTTTCCCGAAGGAACCAGGTCACGTACGGGGGGGGTGCTTGCTGGACGGCCTGGTGTCGGTCTCGTCACGTTGGCCACACGTCCGCGTGTAATTCCTGTTGCCATCGAGGGTATGAACCGGGCATTGCCGATTGGGAAGGTAGTGCCAAGGATATTCCAGCGCATTTCGGTCAGTTACGGGCCGGCAGTCGACTGCTCGGAGTTTTTTGAAATGCCTCGTACCAGGGAGACGACCCAGCTGCTGGTCGACAAAACGATTGATGCGATAAGACAGCAGTACGCAGAGTTGCGGCGGCAGGCAGGATATTCGCCCAACGATTGACTCGCCTCACGATCTCATAGCAAAATGGGCCGGCCCAATTGGACCGGCCCATTTTGCTATGAGGTATCGATC
>CAYTDU010000699.1:0-3485 GCA_964436395.1 uncultured Gemmatimonadaceae bacterium
TCTTGGCCTCTCCGGTGAAGAGATACTCTATGTCGGCGACCACATGTTCACAGATGTACACATAACCAAGAATATCTTATGGTGGCGCACTGCTCTAATATTGCGTGAGCTAGAAGGTGACCTTGCGGACACAGTGGCATTCAGTGAGGACCAGAAACGTCTCGCGAGCCTGATGCGAGAGAAAGAGCAGATCGAATCGGAGCTATCGAAGTTGAGGTTGGAGCTGCAGCGCAAGAGGCAGGTCTACGGCCCAACGTCAGACAGCTCCAAGAAGGACCTCGAAAAGCGGGTTGGCGCAGTTCGACGGAAGCTGGCGAATCTGGACGAGAAAATTCGCCCGTTCGCCAAGGCTGCTGCCGCGATCGGAAACGAGCGCTGGGGTCCACTCATGCGTGCGGGTAACGATAAGAGTTTTTTGGCGAGACAAGTGGAGCGGTACGCGGACATCTATTTGTCGAGAGTATCAAACTTCTTGAAGCTGACGCCGTATGCGTACCTGAGGTCGCATCGTGGGAGCTTGCCGCACGATCCGCAGGAAGTTGCGTTGGTTGTTGAGGGGGATGAGGGATTGGAGCGGTAGAGGATGAGGCGGCATTCGCAGTATGGATGGCATTGTTGGGTACAACCGTTGGATGTTGGATTTTCAACGGCGATATGAGTGGAGGGAATTACCGGATGAACGATAAGGCCGGGAGCAACGGATCGGAGACAGGCGCGGGTCACGGGTTTGGCACAGCACCCGTTTTCCTCGCGAGCATCAGCACGATCCTCGGCGCTATCCTCTTCCTGCGGTTCGGATACGCTGTCGGCAATGTCGGTTTGCTTGGAGCGCTGCTCATTGTACTTCTCGGCCACCTGGTAACCGTACCGACGGCGCTCGCCATTTCAGAAATCGCCACCAACCGACGAGTCGAGGGAGGTGGGGAGTACTTCATCATCTCCAGGTCTTTCGGGACGACCATTGGCGGAGCCATCGGTATCTCCCTCTACCTGTCCCAGGCGATCTCAGTGGCATTCTACATGATTGCATTTGCCGAAGCCTTCAGACCGCTCGCTCCTGCCTTTGAGTTTCTTCTGCCCGGCGAGTTCGACCCACGTTACGTCTCGCTGCCCGCCACGGGGGTTCTCGCAATCCTCATGTTGCGCAAGGGAGCGAATGTCGGCGTCAAAGCTCTCTGGGTCGTTGTGGGGATTTTGGCACTTTCCCTTCTGTCCTTCTTTCTGGGTGGCATGCCTGAGGGCGTTGAAATCGAAGGGCGGACGCTGCTCGACACAGTTCAAGATGGCGACCCGTTCATACTCGTATTCGCCATCGTCTTTCCGGCGTTCACGGGCATGACTGCAGGTGTAGGACTATCAGGCGACCTCAAGAACCCCAGCAAGTCGATTCCACAAGGAGTGATGTCGGCAACGCTGGTTGGAATGGCGATCTACGTGCTGCTCAGTATCAAGTTCGCCGCGTCCGCAACGCCAGAACTCCTCGCCGAAGAACAGTTCGTCATGGCGCGCATCGCCGTATGGGGCCCGATCATCCCTATCGGACTCGCGTGCGCCACGATCTCCTCGGCAATCGGCTCCATACTCGTTGCGCCGCGAACTCTGCAGGCATTGGCCGCCGACAAAATCACTCCGTTCAAGAGTATCAACAAAACGTTGGCTGCCGGTGTCGGCGACGCAAACGAGCCTCGTACAGCAACAATCGTCACCGTTTTCCTTGCGCTAATCATGGTTGGCGCCGGAAACGTCGACATCGTAGCTCGCATCATTTCGATGTTCTTCATGGTCACGTACGGAGCGCTGTGCAGTATCAGCTTCTTAGAACACTTCTCGGCGCGGCCTTCCTACCGACCCAGTTTCCGGTCCAAGTGGTACTTGAGTCTGATCGGTGCGGTGAGTTGTCTGCTCCTGATGTTCCAGATGGACATGCTGTTTGCCCTAGTAGCAATCGCGATCATGCTGACCACATATCTCGGGCTGAAAAAAGTGCATGGCTCCGACGACCTCGCCGCGTTGTTCCAGAGCGTCATGACTCAGGTGTCGCGGCGGTTCCAGGTCAAGCTGCAATCGGGTGGCCCGAAGCAGCGTCGTGATGCCTGGCGTCCCAGTCTGATCATGGTGAACGGGCGAACCTTCGATCGCATGGCACCGCTCCAACTGCTCACGTGGTTGTGCCACCGATACGGTGTCGGCACCTACATTCACTACATCAAAGGCCATCTGGAAAGCGAGACCTTCAAACAAAGCCGTCGCGAGCTAGCACGGCTACTCAAGGTCGTACGACAACAACACAGTGCCATCTACGTCGACACGCTGATCTCACCGTCAATGCGTTCGGCTCTCGGGCAGGCGCTACAGCTACCCGGTGTCGCCGGTACCGAGAACAACTGCATGCTTACCGAGTTCACCAGCGACGATCCGCCGGAAGTATTGGAAGAAGTAGAGGACGCTTGTCTGCTGGCCAGTGCGGCTCGAGTGAGCAGTCTGGTGTTGAGACATGGCGACAGGTTCTTCGGTCAACGTTCGACGATACACGTGTGGCTCACATGGCACGACGTCGGGAACGCCAACCTCATGATTTTGCTGTCATATATCTTGCTCGGTCACAAGGACTGGAAACGCGGCGAGATCAGGATTTTCGCGGCCGCGCCACATGAGGACGCACAAGAAGAGCGGGCTCGACTCAACGAGATGATCACATCGGGCAGGATGCCTGTTTCCAAGCACAATGTGCGAGTGATTCCCACCGACGAGAACACAGATTTCGAGGCTCTCGTCGAGCGCCGGTCGTCCGACGCCGACCTGGTGATACTGGGTTTCACCGAGGACCGACTGATCGAGAAGAGCACTGAATTGCTCACGAGACACCCGACGCTGCAGGATACGCTCTTCGTGTCGGCGCAGGAGCGGGTGTCGATCGAATGAGGGCTCGAGCGGCTACTTAGAATATCGGCCGACGATATTTCTAGCCGCGGTCACTGAAGGTTATTGATGTTTACACCACCGAAATACAGAGCGCTGTGAACAGAACACTCCTGGAGGATCTCATGCGCCTTCCCAAAGTCTCCTTTCCCGATGCGAAGACAGTGTTCGAGCATCTACCTGTGCTGGTTGCGCTGGCCTCTATCTCCCTCTCGTCCGCCTGCATGTCACAGGACGGTGACGACCCATTCTTCTGGTTGGAAGAGATCGAGGGCGAACGCGCCATGGAATGGGTGTTGGCCCAGAACGAACTGGCCAGAGCCGAACTGCAGGCCGTGCCAGCGTACCAGAGCCTGTATGACAACACACTCGAGATACTCACATCCACAGCCCGCATCGCATACCCGTCCATTCTGGGCGACATGCTCTACAACTTCTGGACCGACGCGGACCATCCCAGGGGCATCTTCCGACGCACCACCTGGAACGCCTACTTGAGCGGTAATCCAACGTGGGAGACAGTCCTCGATATGGACGCGCTGGTCGCAGAAGAAGAGACGCCATGG
>CAYTDU010000700.1:0-3462 GCA_964436395.1 uncultured Gemmatimonadaceae bacterium
TTGGTTGGCCTCCTCGATTGAGCTGCGTGTTGGCTCACGCTAGCGAATAATCCCCTACACATTCTGTACTTTATGAATTGTATGGATGGGTACTGTCGGGTACAAGTGCTGTGCTGGCCGAGCCAAACACAGGTCGACATATCGTAATGTCGCGACACATCGATTATTATTACGGTCATGGAAACTGCCCGGAAAGACGCTGAGTGCGACATACTCAGCAGCGAAGCGCTTGCCGATGCCGCTGAATGCCTCAGGTCAATTGCTCACCCAACCCGATTGCGGATACTCGAGTTGTTGCTTCAAGGCGAATACACGGTGGGGGAGCTAGCCGAGCATTGTGATGCATTGCATCACGTGGTGTCTGAGCACCTAGGGGTCATGCGGGACCGCGGACTTCTCGAACGCGAGCGCCGAGGCCGCTGCACCTATTACAGGGTGGTCAATCCGGGAATTGAAGGCATAATTGACTGTGTCCGCGATTCCTTCGGGAGTCGTGAACCGTGAACTCGAAGACATTCAGAGACATCCAACCCAGATCAACGGTGAAAAGATGAATCTCGAAAAGCGATCGCATTGGTTGATCGTCGTCCTGGTAGTAGTCGCTGTCGCGTTCCCTCTCTACTACTTCCTCCCGCGCGACGCGGGGTTGTTGGACGATCCTTGGTCCTATGTTGTCGGCCGACCCTATCACACAGACCATGCGTCTTTGATTTCAGGTCCCTTCGAGGATGGTCCTGCGGTAACCCGCGCATGCCTCGAGTGCCACGAAAACGAGGCCAACGAAATTGGCGTTACTCCTCATTTCCGTTGGGAGGGTGATCCCGTAACAATTCCCGGGCGCGAGGAGCAGATACGCCTCGGCAAACAGAACATCATCAACAACTTCTGCATCTCGATTCAGTCGAATTGGGTCGGCTGCACATCCTGCCATGCAGGCTACGGGTGGGAAGACGATTCGTACGACCATTCTGATCATTCCAACGTCGACTGCTTGGTGTGCCACGATCAGTCAGGCCAGTACGTAAAGCAAGCTGGTGGATACCCAGCTCCCGGTGTCGACCTGGTTCGGGCTGCTCAAAGTGTGGCAAGCCCGACTCGCAACAACTGCGGCGGCTGCCATTTCCGCGGAGGTGGTGGAGACGCGGTGAAACATGGTGATCTCGACGCCACGTTGTCCAACCCGCGCCCACGAGTTGACGTACATATGGGTACGTACGATTTGGCTTGCGTGGACTGCCACCGGACTGTCGATCACGACATAAGGGGCCGCGCTCTCTCGGTCAGCGTGGATACCTCGAACCAGGTGCAGTGTACCGACTGTCATTCGGCAGCCCCACATCTGGATGACCGGATAAATAGTCACCTGTCAGCGGTTGCATGTGAAACCTGCCACATTCCTCGGGTGGCATTGAGAGAAGCCACCAAGACGCACTGGGATTGGTCTGCCGCCGGCCAGGATCTTCCGGAAAGCACTCACGAATACTTGAAGATCAAAGGCCGGTTCGAGTACGAACAGCTGTTGATACCGGAGTACTACTGGTTCAACGAAACCAGCGGGCGCTATCTGCTGGGGGACGAAATCGATCCTTCCGGTCCAACTGTGCTGAATCCTCCTCAGGGAGACATCAACGATCCGACTGCCAAGATTCGCCCGTTCAAGGTGCATAGGGCAACACAGATCTACGATACGGTCAACAGATACCTTCTAGTGCCCAAAACGGTCGGTGAAGGTGGTTACTGGGCCGACTTCGATTGGGATCAGGCTGCTCGGCTCGGATCTGAGGCGACAGGTCTGCCATACAGTGGAAGTCATGGCTTCGCCGAAACCGAGATGTACTGGCCATTGTCTCACATGGTTCAGCCGGGTGACAAGTCGCTCCAATGCCGAGATTGCCACGGTGAAGGTGGTCGAATGGATTGGCAACGACTCGGGTATCCGGGGGACCCGATTGACTGGGGGGCTAGAGATGTGAATACCGTGATCGCATCAACGAGCGGGGGTGTCCAATGAGAGGCAAGGCCGCGTTCGAGGTTCTCAAACACTTCGTGTTGTTGTCTCTGCTTGTATCACCCCTCGATTCGCAAGGTCCACCCGGCATCCACCCGTGGGTGCGATTGCGGGACAGCTCCGGCACCGCTGTCCAAAATTCCGGCGAACCTCTTTCCATCAGAAGGTCCTGTGGCGGCTGCCACGATGTTGAGTACATCGCCTCTCATTCGGCCCATTCCGCGGCGTGTCAGAGTGGACTGCTGTCGGTGGCTGCCCAGGCGTCTAGCAGGCCGCTCGAGCCAATAGAATCGGGTCCCAACGAACCAAATTGCTTGATCTGTCACACGCCAAATCCCGCAAACGAGCAGTGGATCAGTTCATTGCGCGACGGTGATACCGAATGGGCATTGACGTCGACCCTCGCCAATACGTCAATCATTGAGCGAGTGGGGGACCGGTGGCGCTGGAACGCCGATGCGTTTACCTCCTCCGGGACGGTCGACGGGAGGTTGTTCAGGCTAGGCAAACCCACGGATGAGAACTGTGGGCTCTGCCATGGAATCACCGGGTCAGGGCTAGCCGAACCTGTTTCTCTCGAGAGTCTGGGGCCCGGCAGCATGCATACTTTGACCACGGGTGAAATATTCTCTCCACAGCGTATCTCGAACTCCGGCATCAATCTCAGGAACAAGAATCAACTCTCACGTACTTGGGACGTGCACGCCGAACGACTTCTCGACTGCACCGACTGCCATCATACGGTCAACAATCCTGCTTACTGCAGGGAATCGGATCAGAGTCAACCGAAGGGGCTGAAGTTTGATGGACGGAGGGTTCCGTATGCGGTGTACCTGAGACGTCCAAACCACAACCTCGCTGGTCAGTCCGGGTCGTGTAGTGGTGATGAAGTGAACCTAGAATGCGTAAAGTGCCACGATCCGGCCCCAACGCATGAGTGGTTGCCCTATGCAGAGCGCCATTTCGCGCAGATCACGTGTCAGGCATGCCACACCCCGCGATTGTATTCAGTCGCAGTCGAGAGCGTGGATTGGACGAGGTTGTCGGAAGATGGATCTCCGCGGGTTACCTACCGGGGCTCAGATTCGGACGGGACGCCTGTAGCCAACGATCTCGTGGACGGATTCGAGCCTGTCCTCCTGACTCGGCATGATGCTGACGGGCATACGCGGTTGGCTCCATACAACCTGGTAACCTCATGGTATTGGGTAGCAGGTGATCCTGCGAGGCCTATACCAATTGACACCGTCAGGATTGCTCTCGACAGCGGCATCCGGAGCAGTGCCGAGTTCATGGCGGCCTACGACGCTGACGGCGACGGCACGATCGACGACGAAGAGTCGGTAGTCGATTCTGAAGCCAAGCTGTCGCGCACCCGAGATCTGCTCGTCTCATTCGGTTTCGAATCGCCGAGGATTGTCGGCGATTCGAAACCGAATGAGACGAGCAGATCT
>CAYTDU010000701.1:0-3461 GCA_964436395.1 uncultured Gemmatimonadaceae bacterium
TTTCTCATCATGCGTATATAGCTTTCCCATCATCTCCACCACCTTTGATTGCTAACAATTCATTGGAGCCTATTGCCCCTCGCTGCTCTCTGTGTGTCAAATCGTTCATTCACAATGCGCGTCTATTTCAGCCATCGCCCTCCTCAGGTAGATTGCCTGGTCAAGCGTCTCCTCGTATGCGTGGCCCAACCAAGACCTAAGATCTAGCGGGTTGTCGGCTACCGTAGTGCCGTACTTGGAGACTCCCTTCGCCTGCCGCCGCTCAACGTCCCTGCAGACCTCGGCCTCAATGCCTGTCGCGTTTATGGTTACCATCCCATTCGCTCCCTGATATCTTTTGCGTTTTCGCCATGCTCGCCCTCTTCAACCTGAAGGTCATCATTGCATGTCCACCGGCCAAGAAACAACGTCAACTCGCCGCCATGAACGCCCTTTTCCAGCCGTGCCTCGTGTGGTCCATCGTGCCCGCGGTCAAGACCGCATACAAGTGCTGTTCCGGGATACCGTTCTCTGCAAAACTGCTTACCCATTGCCTTCCTCGCTTTCTTCGTTTGCCAACCATTCGTGATAATAAAACCCCTCGATCGTCGCCCCGAGTAGCTGCAGAACTTCGCAGTCCCACAGGTGATTATTCGGGTAACCGTGGCGCAAAACCCATACCCCCTCGACCCGCTCCTCACTCGCCACCTGCCGGTAATACTCCCGCTCAATGTTGCGATACACCATCCACGCACGCGGCGAATGACCGGTAATCATATCGCGCAACAGGCTCTTGAATATGTCGGTATCGAACGTGTAACTTGTGAGGCTGTGTGTGCCCTGTCCGCTCTTGCCCTCAAATGGATCAATCAACCGTTGCGAGTACGCTAATGATATGCGACTGTCAGCACCAAATGTGGGGAACCCGCCCCACTCCGCGCAATACTCGAATACCTCTTGGCGCCGAAGCTTGTACCGTGCGTCAATATACACCTGTGCTGCGCCCACTTCCTGCGCCAGTTTCTCAAAATCCTCCCACAAAATCACAGACCGCCAATCTATAAGACCGCTATCACCGCCGTCTATCCATTCGCGTACCACGCACCATATGTTTGCCTTCTGCACATCGGCAGTCAACAACACCAGGATCTTCTTGCCCACATGGATATTGGCATACGGCTCGACCTCGCTCACCAGTTCGCCCTTGTTGTATAACGCCTCTCGGTCCCGCACTTCGCTTTCTTCCGTGCGCGATGCCTTATCCCGCCATTCCTCGGCCAGATACTCGTACACGAACGCTTTCAACTGTGTGCGATACTCAACAGAGTGCTCACTCGTCATTTCGCGCAGGTTGTCGATCCTGCACCAAGTAGCCGCTATCTCCGGAAAACTGCAATCGCTGAACGGAAGCCCGAATGCGTTCAGGTGATAACTGCGCACCGCGGCCGGCGCATCGGGATTCTGCGGAATCCACTCGCCCGTCCGCGTGACGGTCATACGCGCCGATTCGTTTATTCGCGTGCCGTCAGGCGTAACGTAGTGAGCAGATTCCTTGACAGAATCCAAAATCCAAAGCCCCGCATCATCCTTGGCGGCATTGTCCCATTTCAGGCCATATGTAAAGTCTTCGCCGCCTAGCTCCCACTTAAAAAGGTTGCCCGTCTTCGGGTCAGACATCATCCACTCACGTTGATCTCCATGCTTGAACTCAAGCAATATAGGATCGTCCCGGCTCGCCCGCTTCGCGTTCGGGTCCATGCTGCTGATCCGGCATATGTAGCTCATCGCGTAAGTGCTTGCCCGCTTGCGCAGCATAGTGGCAGATGCCCCCTGAACCAATGACCATTCATCCGCGTATATCACAGCCCACCCCGACTGCTTGAACGCTGTCTTGCTCTTAGGCCAGTGCGTCACCAGCATCATATCCTCAAACTTGATCCAGTGCTCTACCGCTCGCGCCCGAGACAGTTTCGCCGCGCATTCCGGAACCGCTCTCAACCCCAGCTTGATACGGTGCTCCATAAACTCCTCGACGCTGCGCTGGTCCGCGCTCAGGTAGAACAACGGCGCAGGATCAACCGCAACATGATAGCGGATACCGTTGCAAAAGGCATTCTCACTGCCACCGCCTCGCGACGGCTTAACGACCCAGCACTCGCGGATCGATAGGTCGGTGTCATTCTCGGATATCTCTTTCCATTGCGGAATCAAGTCGGGATCGTAAGGTCCGTGCAGAGGTGTATCATATGATGGTATGCGCCCGAAATCGACGTTATCCCTTGCCCACGCCCATATCGGCTCGTCCGGCTTCGGCTGCATCCACGATTGAACCGCTCTGCCCAGCGATACCCTCATTGCATATGTGCCCCGGTGTTCTTGCGTATTGCGTCAACTATCGCGCCAGTATTCTTTTTCTTCTCTTCACGGTGTTTGAGAAAGTACCGCAACGTGCCACCGCCGCCCAGCAGCGCGGCCAAAACGCTCCCAACCCAAGGGAGGTACTTGAGCACCGCTGCACCGACCACGCCCTTCACGATCTCGGGGCCCTGTTCAACCACTTCCTGCGTGACGACATCGCGCACCACCAGGCCGCCCACGTACTTGACCGCGGCGCATCCGCAGCACGAATATATTATTGCCATCATCACCGCGACAATGACCACGCAAAAAGCCATGTCTTCAAACTGTTGCCGGTCAAGCCTTTTCATTTGGATCCTTCCCCGGCAACGTGCAAACGAGTCCGCCTGTTTCGCTGCCGTATGTTCCTTATTCGACGCGCCACCGGGCAATCACGTAGCGAGTCGCCACACACCGCACCCGGCACTATCGCGTCAGGGTGCTTGCATATCGCGTGCATCCCCGTCCGTGAAGGGCGCCGGTATTTGCACACACTCTCAATCAATGCTTTCAGTTCGCTTCGTCTCATCAATCCTCCGCCGCCTTATCTATTCTTCCGCGTCGCTGATCAACTCGCCAACCATGCTCACAACCTGCGATCGCGTCCGGTCCCGTATCTGCTCTGCTTGTTTCACTTGCGCCGGATCTGCCGTCTCTGTCGCCACGTACTGCACATATAACTCCAGCGCCCCCTTGAATACGTCGCACATCTCCCGAAGCATATCCTCAACCTCTCCAACCGGGACTAGCTCGCCCCGTAACTGGTCCAGCTTCACCTGGAGAAGATCACATTCCAGCTTCGTCTTGCGGCTGCGTGCGCTGTCATCGGACCCGCCAGCGCTTTCTTCCTGGTGCCGCTTGATAGTCGCAAGGACGAGCTCAACGTCGTACCGCCCATCTTTGCCCTTGACGATCTTGGCCTTGCGCAAGTGCTTGCGTATCGAAACGTGAGACATCCCAACAATGTCCTCGAGATCGTTCATCCCCGCTCGCTTCGGTACAGATGCCATGCCAATCAAACCCTTGTTTTTAATAATAACTGCATTTTTGTCTTATCACGCGAAAAAACACGCAGTGCGCATACC
>CAYTDU010000702.1:0-3460 GCA_964436395.1 uncultured Gemmatimonadaceae bacterium
TGGTGGCACTGTATTTTGTTATCCGTGGCATCCTGGGTATTTGTGTTGGCGGTTAGGTGATGGGCGAATACAACGAACTCCGACAAGCGCTAAAATATCTGCTGACGAAAAAGTTCGCACCACTCCCGCAGTTCACGCGGGGACTGCTGGGCAACGGGCGCGGGAAGGTTTCTGTGCCTGGTAAGCCTGACTATTCCTATGTACGTCCGAACCGCTCGTCAAATCAGGCTTTCGAGATATTCAACAAAGAGGTCACAGGCGGCGACGGAACGCCGATCTTGATCGGTGAATTACCGTGGCAACCCGGCCTGACCCAGGTTGTGGGGATCGACTGGCAAACTTACCCCACTTGGGGCGAACGTTATGCCGGCGTCGCCCGACATGGCTCAACACACGAATGGCGGGACGGGTTCGTCGGCGCCGATACGTTCAACATCTACAGGCGGCAAATTGCGCCGTTGCGCACCTCGGCGGTAGGTAGCGGCTCGGCGGTGGTTTACATCTCGCCTTATGATTACGACCTGTGGGGAACACCGACCTCGTGGCCTGGCTTGCCGAGCCTGGATCTATCCGGCGCTACGCCGGCGACTGGGACAGCCCGGCTGATGTTGACCTACCTCGATATGGTCAACAACGTGATCGGTGCCGTGACCGGCACGGTCGACATCTTCTCCGACGCCGTCGAACTGCCTCGGCCCACACTGCCCACCGGCACGTGGATGCCAAGTGCCTACGTGCGCCTATACGGGGGCCAGGGCACTATCAGCGAACGGGACATCTCGGACGCCCGACGGCTCTGGGGCGGCCTACCCCGACCGACGGGTCCTGCAGGAGGTGACCTGACGGGCAGTTATCCCGACCCGACAGTCTGGGGACTGGTCGACAATCGCATTATTGGCGGGGAGTCGCCAGCAGAAGGGCAAGTGCTCCTCTTCACCGGCTCCGCCTGGCGACCGCATTCATACAGCGGGATGACGCCAACGGGTCCGGCCAGTGGTGACCTGACGGGGACGTACCCGTCGCCACAGGTGTCAGGGCTGTTTGGGTATCCGCTCGCCGACACGCCGCCATCAGAGAGTAGCTTTTTGATGTTCACCGGGTCGGCTTGGCGACCTTATGGTCTGATTGTCAACGATGTTACCCGCACCGTCGGCAGTGGCAAGGATCACGCCACTGTTCAAGCCGCCGTGGATTGGTTCAAAGGTAGGCTCCTTTTTGGCTCTTGCAAAGTCAGCGTAGACGTCGGCAGCTATGACGAGGCGGTATCGTTCACCGGGATAAATTTGGCCAGCGGGGCAACGCTTGAACTGGAGGGCGATACCCGCGTTCTGGCAGGGATTGCCTACGCCGACGGCGCGGCGATGAATCAGGCCAGCTTGACCAACGGCGGCAGCGGCGCTTGTACGCTCGCCACGAACGGCGCACGCGATCAAATCACCGTCACCGGCGCAACGACAAACCCGGACTTTGACGCCGACGGCTGGGGGAGCGGGGACGCTATCATAGTCTACGCCGACGACGGCAACATCTACGAGCGCACCATCAACAGCATCGACCCCGGCGGAGCAGGCACGAATGTGATCGAGCTAACGGTAGCGTTGCCGGTCGGAGCGACGTTGGGCAACGACGGGACGGCGGTGGGACTTGTGCCAGATCGCGGGGTTGTCCGAACGAGCGCGGGGCCGTGTATCTCCGTCGATGCTGTACGCGGTATCACGGTGGACGGGTTTTATCTCGACACCACCACCGGCGCAGATTGCAACGGGATCGAAGCGCTGAACGGTGCGACGGTAGTCTGCGAAAACTGCGCCGCACGCGCTGAGGACTACGGTTTTTACGCCTCGGCGCGCTATGCCGCGATTGAAGCCAGCGACGGCGCGTGTTCGGCCTGGGACTGCGCTACCGGATTCATGTCAAACAACGCATCGCAGGCACAGTGCCGCTATGCCGTGGCCTGCGATTGCACAGTTGGTGCGAAAGCGCAGGCTTTCTCGTTCACACAAGCGGCGTATTGTACCTGTGTGAACTGCGCGACCCACGGTTTCCAGGCGACATTATTCAGCCACCTGTATGCCGCGAACGGGACGGCGCGACAGAATGGCACGGGGTACACTAGTCAGGAGAGCTCCTACCTCCGGGCCAATAGCACCAACGCCAATAATAACGGAAATGGCGCGGATTATAGCCCCGTGCCCGGCGCTATACCTGGCTACGCACAAGGCACAGATTATGGGGTAGTCTACGCATCGTGAGGCAACATGAAACCCAAACACATCGCAGCTATCGTTATTCTCGCAATCGTCGTGGTCGTGGCGGTCGCCCTACTCTATCCCCAGCAACCCCCGACGAAACCGCTGACCGTCGAAACCGATTTTTACATGCCGCTCATTCTCAAGTCGCACCCCATCGGTCTCGCCAGTCAGGCCGATCAGCGGTTCGGCGTGAACGAGTACGACGCGGTTCAGGTGAACGTGTTGGGCCTGCCGGACGATGGCCGTTTTCACGCTCAACAATGGCGGGCGCAAAACGCGGGCAACACCGTGATCTACCTCAGAACGGCGCACCGGTCGCACGCGGCAAGTCGGTGGTGTCTCGGGGCGTACAGGTTCGCGGGGCACTGGGACTATTGCGCGGGGGAGAAAGCCACCACCTCGGGCTGGGTAGACGAGGCGGGGCTGTGCGCGTGGATGGGCCAGCACGCGGGGCGGGCGTACATCGTGGGCAACGAGCTGGCCTGCTCTGACCCGGTGGGCGATGGGATAACGCCGCGTGAGTATGCGCATTGGTACGCGGCAGCGGTGGAGCTGGTGCGGAGGTGTGACCCGACGGCGATGATTGGGCCTTACGGGCCGGTGTTTGATGTAAACATAAGCGACGAGCAAGGCGTCCAGGCACTCCTTGCCGAGACGTGGTTTATTTATCGTCAACTAACAGGCGGCCCGTTGCCGGCAGACTTTTACCCGTTGCATTTCTACGCCGATCCGGGGTTCGTGCTGAGCGAGGAGATCGCAAAGCTCGAAGTGTGGGCGGGTTGGTTCGAGGCGCATCGGGGGCGAGAATGGACAGGGCCAAAGCGCTACTGGCTCGGGGAGTATGGTATGCCGGGTTGGTTGGGGACTGTGACTCAGGCGGAGGCGATGCGATTTATGGACGGATTCACCGCGTACCTGATGGGCAACGACATCGGCGTCACGTCTTGGGCCTGGTGGCCAAATGGCACGGGGATTCGGTTGGTCGTGAACGGCAGAAAAACAGTGCTGGGGGACCTCTACCACGGTTTGGCGATGGGTGATTAAGGTTGGTATAATGTTATTTATACCAACCAAAAAGGTGGACAACCTACCCCCCACCCCAAAGAAGAAGCCCCGCTCGAAAATGAGCGGAGTTTACATTTGCTGATCGTCACTTTCTGGTCGCAGGTTCTTTTATCACCGCAAGTTGCGGTGCCTCATCGCCGTTG
>CAYTDU010000703.1:0-3455 GCA_964436395.1 uncultured Gemmatimonadaceae bacterium
GTTACCGTGATGGAGAATATCTTCTTCGACTTCGTCCGAACGACCTGCATACCGTCATCGGATATCGCTATCCGCGATTGCTTCACACCACCCTCACCGATGATGCTGAAGAGCGCGCCGAGAACACCGGTGACTGGCCTCCCCGAGACTCCCTCCATCTCGTCAACCACGACCTTGTCGTCGAATTGGAGCAAACGATACGTGATGTTGCGACGGCTCGAAACCTTGAGGTGCGGTGATGCGGTCGTGTCGGTGAAGCTGAACTTGGAGGCTGGGTTTTCACTCTTATCCCACCAGGCTCGGATGCTCAAAGCCAGAGTCGGTTCCGGCCCCTCTTCCACATGCGCCAATACTCGATGCCTGCGGTATTCGATCATCACCCGCTGCCGGTTTTCGTAGCCGAGACGCGACGACAATGGTGCCTCAGCTTCACTAACACCAGCAGTCTCGATGAACGCGTAGAACCAGTCTTCCGGTTCAATGTAAAGCGGCTCGCCGTCTGGATCCGACGCGTGTGCCTCTCGCCCCAAGCGTAAGATCAGCTCGGTCGAAAAGCGGCCGCGATTGGTGGTTGCGAGGATGTCGTAGTCACCGTGACGGGCCATCGCGCGACGCAGTCGATCGCGTGACACCCGCCTCGCCGTACAATCCTGGAGCGCGACGTGCGACTCCCGGCCGCCTGGTCGGTTCTCCTCGTGTCCATACCGAAGTTGGACAACGCCGGACCTACCAGCCGATCCCGTAGGCAGCAGAAGTGCGGCGGCGATCGCCGCTCTCCACTTCGGTTGCTTCAGCACGTACGCCACCCTAATTGAGGAATCCGTCCTTTCCCGAGCCCCGACGAATCGTCTGTTAACAACCCTCTCCACACATCGCGGCACCTTCCCTCCATATACCGCTCATATCCCATCTTGGTCAAGAAACGAGAAACATCTACTGCCGAAATATCTCTGGCGATCCCTCGCGGATCACAACGTCTGCCGATCCGGTCGCGGTCATTGCGTGGTGTCTCCCCGGCGCTTGTGAATGGTTAGGCGGCTGACCAAGACTAGGATCAGAATCGACAGTGCTATCGGTAGAATGCTAGCGTAGCGAGACCCCAACAGCGTCTCCAACAAGCGGTTCCCTCCGGATCCGACCAGGGTCCTGATTAGTTCGCCATCTCCAACCTCACCCACGATTGCCGTGACACCTCCCACGATCACTGCCCACATCGCACCTGTGCCTGACAGAGCTAGGCGATCGCGGTAGAAGCTGGCAAGAGTAGGAACCACAACTCCGCCAACGTAAACCGTGTAACCCAGCAAGAGAGCGGCGATGATCCCCTGTTCAAAACCTGCAACGACCCATGCGACGAACCCGACGACAATTAGGCTTGCCTTTGTGTATACCAGTCGCTGGGCGTCGTCTGATGACCTCAGCGGAGAGATGACGTTCAATGACAGGATGGTCGATGCGGTCACCAACGTCGTATCCGCAGACGACATCACCGCCGCGAGAAAACCGGCCACAATCAGACCGCGAATACCCACCGGCAGTAGCTGGCCGATTGCCACTGGCAGGGCACTGTCGGGTTGGATACCTGGAAAGCGTGCACGTATGAGAATGCCAAGCAATGTGAGCGCGAGTGCGATCGGAACGATTACCACGGCGGCTGTGAATACGGAGCGTTGAGCAACGGCTTCGTTCTTGGCGCAGAAGACTCTCGACCAGAGATCGGGGCCAACCAAGAATGGTAGGCCCACGATTAGCGGGTAGTAGACTAGGAGATCATACCATCCAAAGGCGGGTGAAACGGGGAATCTCATGTGACCACGAGGAATTAGGGCGGGTCCGTCAACGCCTGCACCCGGGATCGCCGCGGTCACCATCATCAGGCACACAAGTAGCCCGGTCACAAACAAAACCAATTGCCACGAGTCGGTTCGCACGACCGAGAGTTGTCCACCCCAGAAAGAGTACAGGACGAACACGGCAGCGACGAGCGCCAGCGCAGGAGCGTAGCCCAACTCGAATACGCCCTCCAGCAAACGAGCGCCGGCGATCATCTGCGCCGCGACTACGCCGCACCAAGAGATTGAAATCATCAGCGCGGCTGGAATAGCGACTCGCTCTCCATATGCTCTTCTGAGAATGTCGGGCAGCGTGTAAACAGCGAGCCCACGTACTCGTTTTGCGAAGAAGATCCCGAATGGAAAAAGCGCGAGGGCGCCTGTCAGCGGCCACCAAGCACCAGTGAGCCCCCGAGAATATCCCAGGCTGATTACGCCCATCGTGGTCGAGGCACCAAAGACAGTGATTATCAGAGAGGCGGATATCCGCCCGGTACCGAACTGCCGTTCGGCAACCCAGTAGGATTCCCCCGTTTGCCGTCTCGACCGCCAGCCTACGTACAGCATTGCCAGGGCATAAGCGGCCACTGCAGCAAGATCAACCAGCATCGCTCTGGCCCGCTGGATCGTGTATTCTTAGTGCCGATTCCACGTAACCCTCGACGCTCTTCATGTGATGAAAGTCTACACCGACAGCGCGAAATTCGCTGATCAGCTGGTTTCGGCCGCCTCTTGGTCCTCTTGTTCCGCAGGTGACACTCCTGCCCTGCGGGATCTTTGCCGCGCGGTTTTCGACGATCGACCGCTGCTCGAGGCGGACGTGCAGGCCGATCAACGGTGGCGACACCTCCTGCTGGCAGAGTCTAGCGTACGTTCTCAGTACGATCTCCTCATTGAACAGAGGCGGCAGGGGGTGCAACTGCCGGACGGGCTGTTGTGTCTGTCCGGAGCGGGCAAGGGGCTGCACGGTCTCCGCAATCGTCCCTGGGCGGCAGAGGCGGGGAACATCCACCTGTCCGTGCACTTGCTACCCGAGACACCGGTGGCTGAGTCAGGGATTTCGCTCATGGTTCTCGCCGCCGCTTCTGTGGTAGAGGCAATAGACTCTGTTCCCGACCTTGCCGGCAAAGCTGGTGTCAAATGGGTGAACGACATATTGCTGGATGGGGCAAAGGTAGCCGGAGTTCTCGCCTACACCGAAGGAATGGGACGGTCGATTGAGGCGGCGGTGTTGGGGATTGGGCTGAACGTCGAAACAACGCCTGATGTCGAGGGTACGCCGTTCGTGCCGAAGGTGGGATCTCTCAATGATTACGTGTCGGACGCTGTACCATATGCAAAGAGGCACATCTTCGATGCCCTGATTGCGGCGTTGAGCCGCAACTATCAGTCGCTGCTGGACGGACGGGGAAGCGAGCTGATCGAGCGGTACAGACAGCGCTCAGTCGTGCTCGGGAGGGAGGTGGAAATCTGTGTCGACGATGCCACGTCTCCTCCCAAGATTGTTGCAGCGGGCAGGGTCGAGGCGATCGATGACACCCTGCAGCTGCACCTGACTGGCGTTGACGAGCCGATCACGCGGGGCCGGTTGATTTTGAAATCTGAGGCTTAGACCGACCATGG
>CAYTDU010000704.1:0-3454 GCA_964436395.1 uncultured Gemmatimonadaceae bacterium
GCCCGAGTACTTCTTATGCGTGCCCATCGCGAATTCCTCGGTTAGAAGCCCTGTAAAGGGAACGCGGATACACGTGGAACACAACAAGAGTTATCTAGGGCGGCCTTGCTCGCTGCGCGCTGGCCGCTGCTCGGTTTCATTCCCCGATGATCTTCACCATTACGCGCTTCGAGCGCCGCCCGTCAAACTCGCCGTAGAAGATCTGTTCCCAGGGTCCGAAGTCGAGATCTCCGTTTGTGATCGCGACGACTACCTCTCGGCCCATTATCTGTCGTTTGTGATGCGCGTCGCCGTTGTCCTCGCCGGTTCGATTGTGAAAATATCGCTCGGGACTCGGGTCGTACGGCGCGAGCCACTCGAGCCAGCGCTCGTAGTCCTCGTGGAGGCCTGGCTCGTCGTCGTTGATGAACACGCTGGCGGTGATGTGCATTGCGTTCACTAGGCAGAGGCCCTCACGTACACCGGAGGCGCGAACTTCATCGCGGACGTCAGATGTGATGTTGATGAACGCTCGGCGTTCAGGGACGTGGAACTCGAGGTGTTTGGTGTGGGATTTCATTACTCCTCCTCATTGAAACGAAGCCGTGATTCCGGCTGGCGCGAGCCGGCCGTATCGTTGCCCCAACAGGTGTTCAAAATGACCCATTTGAAACACCGAAATTTCGATCGTCGAAACGACCCATCTGAAATTCAAAATCCTTTGCTCGAATTGCGTACCAAGATCCGCTTTCTCAAAACGGCTAGAACAACTCGTCGACAATCTCTCCAAGCAGGCGATTGAATGTCTCTGGATCTTCCATCATCACAAAGTGGCCTACACCGGACATGAGCACCACATCGAAGGATGAGGTTGCCGCCCGCCCCGCTTCCACGTTGGTCGGGTTGTAGTCCGAGTTGATGAGACTCAGGGGTACCTGCAATTCGCGTAGTGCGGTCTCACTCTCGGTGTTGTACCAGTCGAAGTATCCTGCGAGTGCACCAATCCCAACCTCAGGTGGCGCAGATGACATGTCTGTTGCGATCCGCTCGATGAACGCGGAATCCGACGTTGGCACGAAGAAGTTGTTCCGCGCCAATTCACCCATCGCCGCGCTGAAGTCCGCACGGAATGGCTGCAGGAACGCTTCCATTTGCTCGTCTGGGATCCTGCCGGAAACGTCGCCGAACGTGTCTGCACCCACGACGACCTTGACGCGGTCGCCCAACAGCCGAGCCGCTTCGACAACCACGAGGCCACCCATCGAGTGTCCCACCAAAACGATCTGGTCCAGCCCGAGCTTGTCGGCGACGGCTACGACATCCTGACCGAACGCACTCATGGTCCAGGCGTCGCGTTCGAGACCCGATTCACCGTGCCCGGCGAGGTCGATCGTCACCACGGTGTATTGCGAAGCGAAGTGTGGCACCTGCGCGTCCCAGTAGGTTCGATCGCAGCTCCAGCCGTGTACGAACACCAGAGCTGATTCACCGGTGCCATGGACTTCGTAGCGGATAGGAACTCCGTCAGAGGAAAGGACGGATGACGGAGATTCGGGTTGTTGGTCGCAGGAGAGGAGGGTGATGGTCGAGAGGATCAAGAGGGCGACGTTTACAAATGGGCGCGATCTCATGCATTTCTCCTGCAAGATGGACTCGGGATCTCGATGGTGCCTGGCAAAGATGCAGCTAGCGTCGTAACATCGCTACTGTGCTGGACACGTGCCTTTGCGGTTAACATACTTCGCCGAGGTACGAGAGTGTTTCCAAGTCGAACGGAGCTAACAATGACGGTCTTTGCTCTATCCGTTGCGATCGTCCTGGTGGTATCGGCGATCTGCTCGCTCACAGAAGCGTCGTTTTATGCGGTGCGAACACCGTTCATTCGTCAGATCACCGAAGACGGCAGTAGGGCGGGAGAGGTACTTGCCGGTTTCAAGGAGAACATGGAACGCCCGATTTCCGCGATACTCATCATCAACACGGTAGCAAACACGGCCGGTGCGGCCGTGGCAGGATCCCAGGCCAGGATATTGTTCGGTGAGGCGTCGTTGATCTGGTTCTCGCTGTTGTTCACCGTCGCAGTGCTGTTTTTCTCGGAAATCGTACCGAAGGTCATGGGAGTAATACACAGCGGCGCTGTTGCAACCGGGATGGCACTGCCGTGGGCAGGCGTGATAAAGGTGCTCAATCCGATGATTTGGGCGGTTCAGCAGTTTTCACAGGTCTTCAAGCCACGCGAGCCGGTGCTGTCAGCGCCTGAGGAAGAAGTCCAGCAGATGGCCATGATCAGTGCCGAGGAGGGCAGCATAATGCCGTACGAAGCCGAACTCGTGCGCAATGTGCTTCGGCTCGACAATGTGAGGACACGCGACATAATGACACCACGACCCGTGGTCTTCAAGCTACCATCGGACATGACGCTTCGTGCGGTGTCTGATACGGTCAAAGAATGGACGTACTCGCGAATTCCCGTCTACGCGGCCGACGATCCGGAGACCTGGGAAGGAGTAGTCTTGAGCCGCGATATTCTGTCCGGTTTGGCCAACGATCAATTCGATACGACTTTGGGCAGTTTATGCAAGTCGGTCAACTTCGTCTCGGAGAAGACTCCGGGCCACGTCTTGCTCGAAATGTTCCTCAAACGCCGAACGCACTTGTTCGGGGTGATGGACGAGTACGGAGACATAACGGGGATTGTCACACTCGAGGATGTCTTGGAGTCCGTCCTGGGGGTCGAGATCGTGGACGAAGCCGATGCCGCCGTGGATATGCAGGAAGTCGCGCGTCGTCGCAAGCGGGAACACTACGGAAAATCGGGCAACGGAAGCGTGTTTCCGAAGCAAGATGTGTAGATGTGCTGCGCAGCTATTCCCTCAGCCGCGCCCCGCTAGGGTCAGCATTGGGAATCCATACGATCATCGAACCGGTGCCGCGATTGTTCCACGCGTAGTAGGGGATCATCGTGAGCTGATGTGCTCTGTTCTCACCTTCGCGAGACTCGGTGGACGGGAACGACACACTGACGACATTCTGTAGTAGGCCGCTTTCAAAGGTCTCTGTTGAAATCGCCGATCGATCCGGCAAACGCTCAATCGAGAAACGCTGCACGGGGCCACCGTTGTCGATACCCTCCGCGCAATAGACGAGGGGGCCGCGTGTCACCGCCACTCTGCCCCTGTCTGCCTCCACGTTATCGTGCGCCCGATTGAACCGTACGTCCATCGGCAGAGTTAGCTCCACCTCGTCACCGGGATGCCACATTCTGTCGATGTCAGCAAACCCTTTGTCCAATGGAACATCCTCGATCGCACCATTGACTCTTATCTGCCAACCGTCCCCGTCCGCAGTCGTGTCGGCGTATTGGTAGAGGTCCCCGGGAACAAACCGATCTGACCTCGCCCAGCCGGGTATCCTGAGCTTCAGGCTGAACGACTGATCTCTCTCCGGGTTGATAGTGAGAACAACACGTCCATCG
>CAYTDU010000705.1:0-3452 GCA_964436395.1 uncultured Gemmatimonadaceae bacterium
TCCGGCTGCAGCGTAATAGCTCGGTCGATCCACGTACAAGCGTCACTGGTGCTCTGTTCCTCGTACGATTCGGAGACGATCTGCGCTGCCCTTGCCCTCACAGAATCGGGCATTTCCCCCATATCGTAGATGAGCATCGAACGGTTGCGTGCTGCCGCGCGGGCTTGACCCGACGATTCAGTCGAAGCCTGCCGTCCCAATGTAACAAACTCGGCCAAAATGTCCGCTACGCTCACGGCATTTTCAGAAGGGCTGGTTGTGTTAGGATTATTGGAATCCTGTGTCCCAAGATCCTGCTGTTCGGTTCCAGGCAGATTTGTGGTAGTGGAGGATGGGTCGGTCTCGGTACCTTGCTCGCCCTCAGCACTTGAATTGACGCTGTCGCCGTTCTCGGGTACCAATGCGGCGCTCGCAGCAGTATCCGGCGCTGAATTGGGGTCTCCGGCGCTCCCGCCACTGAGCGTGACGTATCCAACTGAGCCTGCGATTACCACTACAACTACCGAAGCCGCAATCGCCAGGTACGGCTTCTTCTTGGGCGCCTCGGACAAGGCCTGAGGCATGGGCGTTCCGGGAGTATGCTGCTGGCCCGCCGCTGCGCCGGGGCCAGCAGTGGCAGGTGGTGCCAGTGCAGCTTCCGCCGTAGCATCCTCGCCCAAGTCGCTCATGGGAATGGTCGCCTGGGCCTCAGAAACCCTGGTCTTCTTCAGCTGTTCGGTTACAGCCGGATCCGAAGGGCCGGTATCCATCAGCTTCGTTGCGCCCTGTGTGTCGATCGGTGGCGGAGCTGTGGGACCGGGAGCACCTACGGTGGCATCGAGTACGTCTGCCGCGAACTCGTTCGCCGTTGAGTAACGATCCGATGGCATGCGCTCCATGGCGCGATCCATAACGGTCTGGAGCTTCGGCGGGAAGCTGGCACCGTCGAGGGCGTCGTTGAGGCGAGCCGGATCGTCGGTCAACCGTTTGATCATGGCCTCCTGCGCACTGTCTGCCTGGAAAGGCAGCGTGCCGGTGATCGTCCTGAAGTACACCAACGATAGCGAGTACACATCGCTGCGGCCGTCCAACTTGTCGCCCGATAGCTGCTCCGGGCTCATATATTCAGGTGTTCCCACTACGAGACCGGTACGTGTGACGTCTTGCCCCTCCTCGCCGCTCATCGCCTTAGCTATGCCGAAGTCAACAACTTTTACGAGATCTGATCCGTCTCTCGCCTTGGCGATCATGATGTTGTCAGGCTTCAGATCTCTGTGGACGATGCCGAGCTCGTGAGCAGCCTGGAGGGCGTCCGCGGTCTGCTTCAGGATAGCCCCTGCGCGTTGCAGGTCGATCGGGCCCTCACGCTTGATTAGGTCTGTAAGCGCTTCGCCCTCGATATATTCCATTGCCAGAAAGATTGTGCCGTCTTGCGTTTCTCCGAAGTCGTAAATGGCGCAGACGTTCACGTGGTTGATGCTGGCCGCGTTGGCGGCCTCGCGATTGAACCGAGCTATCGCGTCCGGGTCCTGCGCCAACGATTGTGTCATCACCTTGATGGCGCTCTTGCGACCCATCTTGACGTGCTCGCCAAGATACACCGCACCCATTCCACCCTCACCCAGTTTCTTGATGATGTGATAACTCTGCAGGATTCCGCCGACGAGACTCTCTTCACCGCCTGGCGCCTTGAGAGGTGAGCCGTCTTTGGGGCAGAATTTAGTCTCGTCAGGCCATTCTGCACCGCACGTCGTACAAATCTTCAAGGAGCCTCCAGCCGAATCATCTTATCTCCAACCAGGAGCCTCACACCGGGTTCGATTCGGACCTGGCCCCTAACTGAAACGGCGACTCCGTTTCTGCTTCCTGCATCGCAGATGACGAAGTCGGCGTCTTCAGAACGAACTTCGGCATGAAGGCCGCTCATCGATGGGTCGTATGGGAACACCCAGTCGCCGCTTTCTCTTCCGATTTGGAGGTTTCTGCCCGGGGAAAGATGAACGGTGTCGCGCTGAGATCCATCGCTTCTCAGTTGCACCAACCGCGCGATATCGGCACTTGGCACCAGGCTGCCCATCCTCCGCGTCGCGTCGCTTTCAGGAGGTTGTGGCCCCGGGTATCCCAGCCTTCGGAAGAGCACGACCTGTGAGCCGATCAGGAACAGGTCGCCATCACCGAGTCGGTGCGGTTCCGCAATGAACATCCAAGTCCCATTCCGGCTCCCCAGGTCCCGCAACGAGTAGTTGCCGTCAGCCGCCGTGATTTTCGCGTGAAGCGGAGACATGAATGGGTCGTCGTTGAATTCGATATCGGCACCTTCGCGCCCTATGGTCGTTTCACTGCCGGCAAGCGAACGCGACTCCAGCGTCTCACCGGTCTCTGAGAGCACGGCAATCTTGCCTAATCCAGCAGCCTGCCTCGTTGAGTATGCGGAGGTTCGCGGGTGACCATCCGGGGAAGATCCTACGCCCATTCCGCACGCAGCGCAAAACTGAGCGCCGCTGACTATCGGGGTACCGCATTTCACGCAGCACGGTACTCCCTCGACTTGCGCGGATACCTGCCTTCCGCAGGAGGGGCAAAACGGCAGGCCAGCTACGCGTTTGGTACCGCACTCCGGGCAAACTGCCGGTTCTGTTACGGCCGCTTCGCGGTATTTCGATTGATCCATATTGCCAGCAGTGTAGATGCCCTGGGAAGCGGATGCGTCTAGCGGTCGGCCCAACGGCCTGCCACAGTCAGCACAAACCTGTGACGCTTCGTCGTTCTCACGGCCGCAATGAGTACAAGTTGGCACGTGACGAAAGGCTCCAATCAAAGTCTAAGAGCGGAGATGCCAATCTACTGTCTAGAAAAATGGCGGTCAACCAAACCAAATTGACGTACTCAATTGAATTTATGTAGGTTCCGCGACCATGCCACGTCTTGCCTCAACGTTGGTTGTCGGGTCGGTATGCGTGATGGTGTCGGGGTGCGCGCTGTTTGGACCAGCCTTCGAACCTGAACCGACAGGCCCGTTTGCCCCCCCGGCGTCTCCTGCGCCGGCTACAGGACCGGTATGCTTGCAAGTGGTATATCCGCCGGTGGACAGTAATTGCGTTGAAGCGGGCGAAATAGCTCTCTTGCGCTCCCGGGTGGATCATAGCATACAGAGCAGGGACTCGACTTTCGTGTTTGGGTCTGTACGCAATGCTCACGTGAACCTGACTGTCAATGGTGAGTCCGTACCAGTTTACGCGTCGGGAGGTTGGATTGCGTGGCTCCCTCTCCCCGACGATTCAGTCGCTCGATTCGAGATCGTTGCCGCTGCTGGAGCAGATACTGCTCGGGTAGTGCTGAGCGCACCAATCGCGGCCGGTGGACGAACTCACGAGAGTGTGGCCTGGCTAGACTCTGCGTCTTTCTCTCCCCAGGGGGATCGGTGGATCAGAGATGGCGAGGGAATCCCACTTTCACTGCGTGCGTCACCGGGC
>CAYTDU010000706.1:0-3448 GCA_964436395.1 uncultured Gemmatimonadaceae bacterium
ACCATGGGAATGAAGCACCGAGTGAATGACGCTGTATACGTCACGTACGGCAGCATGAACCCTCAGCTTGCAGAAAGTACGGGGTTCTCAGCCTCCGACGCCGATGCGATCAAGAAAGCGCTTCCCATGCTATTCCAAAACGATGAGTCTGCGGCTCGCCCGGCTGGCAGCATGGAAGTACTGAATGTGATCTGGTGGAAGCACAACTGTAAGCCTGGCCAGTACTCGTCCGCCAAAGTGCACAGGACACTCAACGTCAACGCGGATGGTACGTTTGAACTCACCACTCTCGATGGGCTCGAGCCTGAGGTCATCGAAGGCATCTGAGTTCATGGATTGGCGTGTTGGGCTGAGTGAACAGTGGATCACAGAAGACAACCGGGGAGCGTTATGCATCCACAAAGAGGCGTAAACTCGTGAACCAATTCCTAACCACTGAACTCGAATCAAAACGGGAAGACCTGGAGAGCCTGTGCCTCGAGTACGGCGTGGCACGACTAGACTTGTTCGGCTCGGGCGTCACGGAACAATGGCAGCCGGAAGAGAGCGATCTCGATTTCGTAGTTGCCTTCAAACCCGATCGGGAACGCAGCATCGCCGACCGTTACCTCGGTCTGGCGGAGAGACTCGAGGAACTGTTTCACCGCTCCGTGGATCTGATAACCGAACGAGCGATACGCAATCCTTACTTTCGCGACAATGTGGACGCCACGAGGACACCTGTCTATGCCGAGTGACCCGAAGAAGCTCTTGTATGACGTCAGCCATGCGTGCATGACGATTGGCGACTTCTGCCGTGGCCGATCGGCGCAGGATTACGAACGCGATCTCATGCTGCAATCGGCATGCGAACGCCAGCTCGAAATCATCGGTGAGGCAATGACTCGCCTACGCGACCGGCATGCGGATGTATTCGATCAGATCACTGAGGCCAGGGAGATCATCGCTTTTCGAAACCGGCTCATCCACGGCTACGATTCGGTGGACCATGAGATTGTGTGGGACGTGATCGGCTCGAAGCTGCCCAAGCTCAGGCATGTCACCGAGCGGTTGTTGCACGAGAACACCTGAGAGGATAGGTCGGACTTATTCGATATGTTCACCGACGATGATCTGCTCCCGCTCTCGGCGCTTCAGCACTTGCTGTTCTGTGAGCGGCAGTGCGCCTTGATCCACATCGAGGGGCTCTGGGAGGAAAACCCGCTGACGTTGGAAGGTCGACACCTTCACGACAAGGCACACGAGGGCAGAGGCGACACACGAGCCGACGTGAGAATCGCACGTGGTCTTGGGCTGCGCTCGCTCCGCCTAGGCCTGGTCGGCAAGGCAGATGTTGTCGAGTTCCACGCGTCGAACACACTTCAGGGCGCGCAACGCCCGTTTCCTGTCGAGTACAAACGTGGAAAGCCCAAGAGCCATGACGCCGACAAGGTTCAATTGTGCGCGCAGGCGCTTTGTCTGGAAGAGATGCTGGAGGTACAGGTGCCGGGCGGCGCACTGTTTTACGGTCGAACACGACGAAGACTCGACGTAGCATTCGACCGTACGCTACGGGCCTTGACCGAGGACACAGCTGCGCGGCTCCACAAAATGATCGCGGAAGGGAAAACGCCATCGGCGAGGCGCGAGTCGAAATGTGACAGCTGTTCCCTGCAGAACCTCTGTCTTCCTGAGGCCCTGAAGCGCAGACTCGGTGCGAGGGAATACTTGGAGAACGCGTTGGAACAGAACCTTGCATCCACACCATCGGGAAACCCATCGCGATGAAGCGGCATCTGAACACGTTGTACGTGACGACACAGGGTGCTTACCTGGCAAAGGAAGGTGAGGCGGTTGTCGTTCGTGTGGACAGAGCGGTGCGGCTTCGCGTACCGCTTCACACCCTCGGTGGAATCGTGTGCTTCGGTCATATCACTTGCACGCCAGCGCTCATGGCAATGTGCGCAAGAGCTGGAGTCGCGATCTCATACCTCACCGAAAACGGGCGGTTTCTGGCTCGCGTTCAGGGTTTCACGCCCGGAAACGTGCTGCTGAGGAGAGAGCAGTACCGGCAGGCCGACGACAAGTACAAGACCGCGGAAGTGGCACGAAACATCGTCTCCGCAAAGCTGGCCAATTCTCGCGGGGTGCTCCTGAGGACCATGCGGGATTATCCCGACTCCCGTGGCTACGCAGCTTTGGAAAATGCAGCTGGACGGATCGGGTGGGCGCTCAAGCAGATACGTTCGGTGTCGGATACCGACGGCGTGCGGGGCCTAGAGGGAGAATGCGCGAACATCTACTTCGGCGTGTTCAATCATCTGATTACGTCCCACCAAGACAGTTTCAAAATGAATGGGCGCTCGAGGAGGCCCCCCCTCGACCCGGTGAATGCATTGCTCTCATTCCTGTACAGCATGTTGATGCACGACACACGAGCCGCTTGCGAGGCTGTGGGGCTCGATGCAGCCGTGGGGTTCTTGCACCGCGATCGGCCGGGCAGACCTAGCCTGGCGCTCGACCTCATGGAGGAGTTCCGCCCATTCCTGGCGGATCGGTTGGCACTATCGCTCATCAACAGGAGACAGGTCAGTCCTGACGGCTTCGAGACAAGTGAGTCGGGTGCAGTGACTATGGACGACGATACACGCAAGACCGTCATTTCTGCGTTCCAGAAGAGGAAACAGGACGAGATCACACACCCGTTCCTTGGCGAGAAGACGACGGTAGGGTTGATGGTACACCTACAAGCACGGCTATTCGCACGATACCTGCGAGGTGATCTAGATGGATACCCCACATTCATCTGGAAGTAAGACCGCGCAAACGGGAGGGAGACCGCCTTGTTCGTATTGGTGACCTACGACGTATCGACCACCACGAAGGAAGGACGCCGGCGATTGCGACGAGTTGCCAAAGCCTGTCAAGATTTTGGACAGCGCGTTCAGAACTCGGTCTTCGAATGTCAGGTCGACCCGACACAATGGACGCGGCTGAAACTGCGGCTTCTCGACATTCACAACCCTGACGAGGACAGCCTGCGTTTTTACTTCCTCGGCAAGAACTGGCGCCGTCGTGTCGAACACGTCGGAGCAAGACCAAGCGTCGACCTGGAGGGCCCGCTCCTGGTGTAAACGGTCCATCCGCGAACCCCAAGCGAACACGGATGCCTACACAGGTTCGCGGCGGAGCTAACTCGCTCTTTGACAACCGATTGTGGAGTTGCATCCCGGAACCGCGCTCAATTCGCCACGCGAATCGATGAGGTTCGCGTTCACCTAGCGTCAACCTTTTGAATTGATTGAGCTTACTGCTCAACAGTCGCCCGCTCATGCGCGGGCGTGGATTGAAACACTCCAGTCGTATTTGACCGTCCATTGGGGCAACCGTCGCCCGCTCATGCGCGGGCGTGGATTGAAACACCAAGGCGAGAGGGCTGAATGCCGTGAGCTCGATGTCGCCCGCTCAT
>CAYTDU010000707.1:0-3444 GCA_964436395.1 uncultured Gemmatimonadaceae bacterium
TAACCTTGCGAGTTGCCTCAGTTGACGGGAACACGAACGTTGACTCGGACAGGTTTTTCTCTCGCGCCAGGGCCTGCATCGTCTTGGTGTCGAGTCCGGTACCGTCTGGAAACACAGCCAAGGGGTTTCCGCCCAATGGAACGTCCGTGAATACATCGAGTTGATAGAACTGATACGTCGGCATCTTACCACTCTCGATCTGGAATGCCTGCTGCGTAGTTGGCGAGTCGAGCAAGCGTAAACAAAAGGTCGGACAGACGATTCAGATAGGGTAGCACAGTCGGTGGGATCTTGTCGATACTAGAGAGTGTAACGACGCTCCTTTCGGCTCTCCTGCACACCGTCCTCGCGAGGTGGAGCATGGCTGCCTTTTCGGAACCTCCGGGGAGCACGAACTTCTCGAGCGGGAGCATGCGTTCGGTGGCGGCATCGATCGCGCCTTCCAGTGCAAGGATATGGTCCTTTCCGAAAACCAACTTGTTGTCGTCCGACGCAATGGTATCGCAGTCAGCAGTTGCGAGCATGGCACCAATCGCGAAAAGGTCTCGCTGGATCGTTTCGAGGAGTTGGTGCTCAAATGCCGGTGGGTCTACCGAGGCAGCCACTCCTATCGTCGCACATAATTCGTCCACATCGCCGTAGGCGGCGACGCGAATATCATCCTTTTTTACGCGCCCGCCGCGGAGCAGCGATGTCGTACCACTATCGCCCTTTTTGGTGTATATCCTCATATCGAAGTCCAAGGTATGGCGTTGGGCGAACGTCCGGTAGGGTGACGGACGGAAATGGAGAGTTTACCGTGTGGCGCTGGATCCACTATCATGTGTGGTCTCCTAAGGAGCCGGGTTCAAGAAAATGAGTCGTGCGTGGGCATCATTGGGTCGATTACTGAACGTCACTGTGCTGGTTGTAGCTGCATCGGCGCAGCCATGTGACGTGTTCGCGCAGGACGAGTACCTGCGGGGCCCGGTTGTTCGCAGCCTCTCGTTTTCTGGTAATCATGCGATAGACGATCTGACACTGAGGATTTCAATCGGGACCTCCCAGTCATCCACTTTTGCTCGATGGGGTGTCTTCAGATGGTTGGGGATGGGCGAGAAGCGCTATTTCGACGAGACGGAATTCCGGCGTGACAGCGCGCGCATCGTGCTCCTCTACAAGCGTAGCGGATACCGGGATGTCGAAGTCGATATGGATGCCAGGTATTCGGGCGACGATGTACACCTGCAATTTTTCATAGATGAAGGCGAACCCATTCGCCTCGACACGCTCGAGGTATTCGGGCTCGACGATATCGCTGAAGAGTCGGACGTTCTCAACAGACTTCCACTGCGGGAAGGAGACCCGTTCAACCTCCTGTTGGTGCAAGCTTCACAAGACAGTATCGGGACTTTCCTCAAGAACCGAGGCTATCCGTTCGCCGAAATCTATCCGAACTATCGCACCAACCTACGTGACTACTCCGCGACTTTGAGATTCACCGCAGATCCGGGTCCGCGGGCAAGAGTAGCGTCAATCGACGTACGCGGTGCTCAACAAGTAGACGAAAACGTAATCCGTCGAGCCATGTCGGTTAGAGAAGGAGACTGGTACAATGAACACGATCTCTACAGGAGTCAGATAGACCTGTACAGAATGAACCTGTTCAACCTGGTAGATGTGGGGATCGCCGACACAACCGACATGACCTCGCCCGATACGGTTGTGGCGATACAAGTGAACGTGGCCGAAGCCGCGCTCCATCAAATCAGATTAGGGCCGGGTTATGGTACGATCGACTGTTTTAGGGCTCTCGGAGCATGGACGGCATACGACTTTCTCGGTGGCGGCAGGACCTTTGACGTCTCAGCGCGGCTATCGAAAATTGGCGCGTCCGCCGGATTGCAGAACAATGTGTGTCGTGCACTGCAAAACGAGCCCAACGAACGTAGAGACCTCAACTACAGCGTAACGGCGAGTCTCACGGAACCCTTCATATTCTCACGTAATTTTAGCGCCGCACTATCATTCACCGCCGAACGCTATACTGAGGTACAGGCCTTCTTGAGGCGTTCTATAGGTGGTGAGCTGTCGTTGACCTGGCGTACCCCGATCGATGTACCACTGACTGTGTCGTACGGGCTGTCTCGCGCCAAAACGAATGCTGACGACGCAATCTTTTGCTTTTTCTTGAACGTCTGTCGACCCGAAGACACACAGGTATACAAGGATTGGCTACTTCGCTCCGAAGTTGGTTTCAGTTTTGCCTACGATCGGTCCGATTCACCGCTCGATCCAACTCGCGGATTCAGGTTGACCGGTGACGTTCAACACGCATCGAACCTGCTGGGGTCAGATTCGCTCGTGCAGTTCACCAGAGGAGATGTGGAGTTCACGTCGTATCATCGAGTAGCTCGACGCAGCGTCCTCTCCTGGAGGCTGAGCGTTGCGGCCGTCACCTCGCATGTTCCGCGCCTCGCAGACCAGCATGACGATTCGCGAAGGTTTTTGACGCCGGATGATCGGCTCTACGGAGGCGGACCAAACAGCGTGCGGGGGTACAGCCACAACGAACTGGGGCCCATCGTTCGAGTGATCGACACGGTGTTTGCGGTTGCGGACTCCATGATAGTTGACTCGTTGTCGTTGAGTGAAGTCTCCGGCCTTCCCGTTCGGCGCTCCGCTACGGGCGGTGATCGGCTTTTCTTTGCCAATGTCGAGTACCGTTTTCCGTTGCCGGTTTTTTCGGGCCGCGTGTTTGGTGCGATGTTCATTGATGTGGGGATGGTGTATCAGAGCGCGACGAGCGGTAGGGCGATCTTCGATATTGTCGACGAGCACTTCAGGGTGACCCCGGGGTTTGGATTCCGTGTTGCCTCACCGCTTGGGCCAATGAGGCTTGACGTCGGCTACAATCCTTACCCACCTCAGGCCAGTCCCAGATGGTACGGTGAGACGTTGGAGGAGACACCCACTGCCGATCTGTACACGCTTCGGGAACTCAGCAAACTCAGAGACACGGCGCCGGACCAAGGATTCTTCGACCACTTCAGAATCCACTTCTCGGTTGGGCAGGCATTCTGATGCGCCCACGACTGGTTAGCGGCCTCGCGTTGGCGGGATCTTGGCTTCTCGGAGTTGCAGCGGGGATTCCAGCCGCGGGGCTCCAGACAGAGAGCGGCCGTGCGGTAGTATCTAAGACGATCTTGGATGCCGCCAACGACGCCATCAACGGATCAGTGACCGTTGATGGCATAGACGGCTCCTTTTTAGCCGGTCTTCAGATGTTGAACGTTCAGATTCGAGGCCTGGACGGCGTACCCTTTGCCGAGATACCTGAACTCCACCGGGAGGGTGATCACTCCCACCATCATCAGGGTGTTGATGAAGGCGGGTGGAAGGGTCACCGAGCCGATGCCGGAGCCGATGAGAAACCCCGCGCCAGCCCGTCCAGGAATTGGACCT
>CAYTDU010000708.1:0-3442 GCA_964436395.1 uncultured Gemmatimonadaceae bacterium
CGAGGAATTCGGGGGTTCGGACCGCAGCTGCCGTCTCCGCTTTCACACGCAGACAGGTGGGTGCACGCTAACGGCTCAACAGCCTCTCAACAACGTAGTGAGAGTAACGGTGCAAGCGCTGGCGGCTGTGCTGGGTGGGACTCAATCGTTGCACACCAATTCGTACGACGAAGCGCTCGCATTGCCCAGTGAAAAGTCGGCGAAACTCGCCCTCCGAACTCAGCAACTCGTAGCCCACGAATCCGGTGCAGCACAGACTGTCGATCCGCTGGGTGGCTCATATTATGTGGAATCGCTCACAACCCGCATCGAGCAGGAAGTCCGAAGCCTTCTAGATGAGGTAGAGGAAGCGGGTGGTGCTTCGAAGGCAATCGAAGCGGGATTCCTCCAGGATGCCATTGCAAAATCTGCGTACGCCTATCAACGTGCCATAGAGAACGGTGATGTCGCGGTGGTAGGCGTTAATGAATTTGTGGAGGACGAAGCAGCAACCGTCATCCCTCGCCCCGACTTCTCATCACTGGCTGAACGCCAGCGGGAATCGTTGGAGATTGCGCGTTCCCGGCGTGACGGTGCGGCTTTTGAGGCATCGCTCGATTCCTTGGCGGCTGCCGCGGAGAAGGAAGAGGCGTTAATGCCTCGGATCATCGACGCGGTCAGAGCAAGGGCTACGGTAGGAGAGATCAGCGACACACTCCGAGGAGTCTGGGGAACGTACCGCGCTTCGGGTTGACCTCCATTCCCGGTCCGGGTACGTTCGCAGGTTCACTGTTTTTAGCGAATTAGGGTGTTTGTATGCCGACATATTCGTATCGCTGCCCTGCATGCGGGCGCGAGTATGACAGATTACAGAAGATGAGCGATACCACGCTCATAGAATGTCCCGATTGTGGCACGCCGGGCGAGCGGCAGATATCCGCGGGGATCGGCTTTGTGTTCAAGGGGTCGGGTTTTTACGAGACTGACTACAAGCGCGCGGGCAGGACACATACGAAGTACGAGACCGACAGCGCCGACAGCGAAAAGAAGGAGCCGGCGAAGGCGAAGAGCTCCGCGGTCGACAAGTCGAAGTCCGAAGACAAGCCCAAGGCCGGAGACAAGTCCTGAGCGCCGGGGAAGTTAGGCTGCGTAGTGCGCTGCTGCAGGCGGTATCGAACTTAGGAGTGCAAGACGCCGACATCACGGTTGAACGCCCGCGCGACCCGGCGTACGGAGACCTGGCCACGAATGTCGCTCTCCAACTCGCGAGGGAGCTCAAGCGCAAACCGCGCGAAATCGCCGAGGAGATTGGCATCGAGCTGCGTGCTCTGTTGGGCGACGCGTATTCGGTGGAAGTAGCGGGACCGGGTTTCATCAACGTCAGGTTGCCTGCAGCTATCCTCACCGAAGTTCTGGACGAGATCCTCACAGCCGGAGAATGCTACGGTAAGGCCCGGGAAGGCCTAGGTCGCCGTGTGAACGTCGAATTCGTGTCGGCCAACCCCACTGGTCCCCTGCACGTGGGACACGGCCGTGGTGCGGCTCTGGGAGACACAATCGCTGCACTGCTGGAGGCCACCGGTTACGACGTGGTGCGTGAGTTCTATGTGAATGATGCAGGCGTGCAGATCGACAAGTTCGCCGAATCAGTCTGGGCAAGGGTGCAACAGGCGCGGGGGCGTAGTGCCGAGATTCCTGACGGTGGTTACCATGGCGAATACGTGTCCGAGGTTGCCATGCAGATCATCGATGCCGAGGGGAGCGGTTTCGCCGATTTGCCGGTCACCGAAGGCCTCGCACGCTGTCGAGAGATCGCGGTGCAGAGCCAGAGGGATGAGCAGGACCGGGATCTGGCGGAGTTCGGCGTCCGGTTCGACGTGATTTTCCGCGAGACAGAGGTATACGAGAGAAAGCTCCTCGATGACACACTCGAGGAGTTGATGGGTCGCGGACTGACGTATGAGCGTGATGGCGCGTTGTGGCTCAAGACGGCGGAGTTCGGCGACGAAAAAGACCGCGTTCTGAGAAAGAGCGATGGCACATATACGTATTTCATGCCCGACGTCGCCTACCATCGAGACAAGGCCGAGCGAGGTTTCCAGCGGGCCATCGACATATGGGGTTCCGATCACCACGGCTACGTTGCTCGGATGACGGCTGCAATGAAGGCCTTGGGGTATGGCGAACACTTCTTCGAGGCGCCGCTCGTCCAGTTCGTGCGCGTCATGCGCAACGGGGAGGAGCTGAAGGTATCTAAGCGCGCTGGGACCTTTGTAACCTTGCGCGACCTCGTGGATGCGGCCGGGGTGGATGCCGCCAGGTATTTCTTCCTGATGCGCAAGGGCGATGCACAATTCGTGTTCGACTTGGATCTTGCCACTAAGCAGTCCGAGGAGAACCCGGTCTACTATGTGCAGTATGCTCATACGAGGATGGCGGGCATCTTCAGGAAGGCGGAGATCGATCCGACCGGAGTGAGCACCACCGGCGTCGATCTTGCGTTGCTGACCGAAGAAGACGAACAGGCTCTGCTCAAGCACCTGGCGGAGTACCCTGGTGTCGTGAAGAATTCGGCTGAATCTCTAGAACCGCACCGCATCGTCGCATACATCGATGAGCTCGCCAGGTTGGTCAACGGTTGGTATCACAGGCATCGTGTTGTCGGTGCTGGTGAGGAGTTGGAGAAGGCGCGGTTGGTGTTGGTTCGCGCAAGTCAGATTGTACTGGCAAATGGACTTTGTCTTTTGGGCGTCAGCGCCCCGGAGCGAATGTAATAGTGTCACTCTTGATTGTAGGTAGTGTGGCTCTCGATTCTGTCGAGACACGTGCGGGTTCGGTAGCAGATGCACTCGGTGGATCTGCTCTCTATTTCAGCTGGGCGGCGAGCCTGTTGAACCCGGTGCAGGTAGTGGGTGTTGTGGGAGACGACTACCCCATGGCCGCACTGGAACAACTCGCGGGCCGAGGAGTCGATGTTTCCGGTATCGAACAGAATGCAGGGAAAAGCTTCCGATGGGCCGGGAGATACTCGGAAGACTTCAACAATCGGGAGACGCTAGATACGCAACTGGGAGTCTTCGCCGATTTCAAGCCGTCCCTGCCAGAGTCGTTTCGCAAAGCCAAGTACGTATTTCTCGGTAACATCCATCCGCAACTTCAGATGGATGTGTTGGAACAAACCAAGCACCCGGCGCTCGTCGTATGCGACACCATGAACCTCTGGATCGACACGGAACGCGAGGCACTTCTGGAACTGCTCGGCCACATCGACGTTCTCATGGTGAACGACAGTGAGGCCATTCAGCTATCGGGAGAGTCAAACGTCTACAAAGCCGCGAATTGGCTCCTCGATCAGGGGCCGCGCACCGCTGTAGTCAAGCAAGGTTCGTTTGGTGCCTTCATGGTAGACGACGGTCGCGTGTTCTACGTGCCCGCTTTGCCGCTGGAGGATGTCGTCGATCCG
>CAYTDU010000709.1:0-3431 GCA_964436395.1 uncultured Gemmatimonadaceae bacterium
TGCTAGTGCGACCAGGACGACAACTACCACGCAAGCCGACACTGCAGCGAACACCCACCAGAGTCTGATCTCGAGGATCGAAGGGACAAGTTCATGTTCGCGTTGACGGCCGGCACCGGTCGTGGCTGACCAGAGCCTGAGTCGATAGAGCGCTGCCACCGGCCTGGTGTCACTGTTGATGTGACGTGGCGGATGCGTTGTGAGAGCGTTTCGAACCAGCTCACGCTTTTCGGGATCCAAGAAGTCCGACGCACCCTCGAACCAGATTGGAGAGAAGAACGGCGAAGTCACCTGTCTGGCATTGTAACGTTCGGCGAGTAACGTCCCACTTCCTGTGATCACGCCTGCCTGCTTGCCCGCAAAGATCCTCACAGGGTCACCGAAGGTGAGCAGTACCTCGGCAAATACACGTTCTAGGGGTGCCGCGATGCTACCGACATAATTCGACACTTCAGCGCGCCATGCGCCTACCGATCCCGTCAAGGAGAATGCGAGGACGCCATCCGCAGCCATTATCCGATACAGCTCGGCAAAGAACTCAGCGGTGTACAGCCGCGCCAGCATTGCAGATGTCGGTTGGGGTGCCGTCAGAATCACCAGGTCGTAAGGGGTGCCGCCGGCCTCCGCGGCGCGTTTCACGAATCGGCGCGCATCTTCGAGGTGAACTCGGGTTCGCACATCTTCAATTGCCAGGAAGTCGGGCTCCACGAGATGCTTCACCACAATCTCATGTTCTCTGCTGTCCAGAGTGACGTAGTCGAGAGACTCCGGATCGTGTCTCAACAGCTCCTTGAGAATGCCCTCCACTCCTCCTCCTAACACGAGCACACGACGTGGGTCCGGATGCTGACATGCGGCGAGGTGGGCCTCGACTGCGAGCGTCGAGTGATCGGGCCAGGTGGCAGTCACGGCCCCGTTCGTGTATAGGCTAAACTGACTCTCCAACCGGCCGATTGCTATGTTCTGGTGCAACGAATTCTCGGAAGTGACCAGCTCGAGGTTGGGCGCGAAACTGCGCCAGCGAAGCAGAACGGTAGCCTTGTCCAACTTCGAAGCACCATCGGTGGATACCACACCGGTCAGAGCACAGGCCCAGAACAGTAATGCCCCACTTGTCGTTTTACTCAGCGGAGACTGCACACGAGCCAGGTAAGACGAACCGAGGGCCAACGCCACTCCACCGCCCACGATCAACGAATACGCATCGAGCGAAGAGACTAGTAGAAACGAGTACAAGGCGCCGCCGAAAAGGCTCCCGGCGGATTCGGTCATATAGACCCAGCCTATCGACTGAGCCTTGTGAGTGGACTTTTCTCCCAAATCGCTCAGCAGTGTGCTCGCTGCAGGGAACGCCAAGCCGATCCAGAGGCTCACAGGAATCGTTGCGGTGGCCGCGACCAAGACCAAGCCCGTGAAGCCCAAGTATTCGCCCGGACCTGAACCGAGTAACAAACGCGAAGCACGAATGAAGCTCACCGCAACTACGAGCAGGAGAGGCATTGCAAGACTCGAGACGGTAAGAGCCACCCAGTGACGCCGCATCAGATTCAGGACATAGCCACCCAGTCTCGCTCCTGCCGCTACACCCGCGAGCCAAAACGCCAACACCAATCCCCAGGAAAGCTCGGACCCAAACAGCACAACCTGCGTTTCTCGAAGCAGAGTTGCCTGAGCACAGACAGCATAGGCGCCGAGTAGGAAGTACAGCAAGAAGACGGAGTGCCGTGGACTCATAAACCCATCATAGGGCTCGCCACGACACTCTGCAACAGGGCTAAGGACCTGTTTTCAGGACCTTCTGCTAGTCGGGAGCGAGTGGGGGGTAGTTCGCCGCCCCGATTTGATCAGCTACTGACGGCTACGGCGCTGTCGGGAGTCCCGAACTCACTCTCGACGCAAATGGGTCCGGATCGTCCGAGCACCAGGCGCAGCGCAGGTCTGGGTCGTCGAAGAATCCGAAGTGACCACAAAACTCGAACTCGTCTTCGGCACAATTCCGATCGCATTCGTCACTGGCGCAGTCGTTGCACGTAATGCCAGGGCAAGAATCGAGTTCGCCTCCACAGGCGGCAACGCCATAGGCGATGGCAAACGAGAGCAGCAGGCTGACCACAAAGAGCGTTGGCTTCTTCATCCTGCACCTCCTTTGCTAGCTTCGTGAAAGGTCCTAGCGAAAGGTGAACTGAAGTAGTACGAATATACGGTAAGGGATGTGCTGGATGCTAGCATAGCGCCGACGTACTCTGAATGAGGGAAGTGCAATGGGTATGCGCCGCGAACAGGGGCGAGTGATCTTCGACATTGAAACGAGTCAGTTGCAGACGGCTTTGATAATTCTTGTTGGATCGCTCGCAGGTGTTGTGCTCTTTCTGCTCATGAAGCCGTTTGCGCCGGATCTGAGATGGCAAACCGAGCCGGCTGCCAATGCAGACTCGGTCTCTTGGGCCGAAGCCCAGCGTTTTGACGTCAGAGTGACCGGTCGCCCAAGGCTAGGTCCAATGGATGCCCGGGTGACAATCGTCGAGTTCACCGACTACGGTTGTCCGTATTGCCGCAGACATGCACGCGATGTTCTGCCAAATCTCATAGACTCGTTGCGCCACGAAATAGCCTACGTGGTGCGGCATTTTCCAATTCCCGCGTTGACTCCGAATGCCATAGACGCAGCAGTCGCAGCCGAGTGCGCCTTTCAGCAGGGTCGTTTTTGGGAGTACAAGCATGCACTTCAAGAGGAGCTCGAGGGCTTTCAACCGGAACGGCTGCGGGCTCATTCCGCTGCGGTTGGTTTGGACGATGACGTGTTCGATCGCTGCACCAACGATGAAAGTGTGAGACAAATCGTCAAGCGGGATATCCTCGAGGCGTGGGAGTACGGGGTAACCGGCACCCCGACGTTCTTCATCAATGGCAGACGCTTTCAGGGGGCACGGTCACTCGAGGAGCTGCTAGAATATGTGAAACTGACGTCGCTCGAGGCGGGTGCAAACGCAACGATCACTCCCGACTGAGCGACGCCATTAGCGGGAAGGTTACATGTTCATCGCCGGGTACTCCGCCGAGTGCCTGCGCTCCTCTGTCTCTTGCTGGTGAGCGTGCTGAGCGAACGCAAACCGGTCGAGCTTCGTATAAATCACCGGAATCAGGAACAGCGTAAACACTGCTGCTACTAGCACGCCGCCGATCGTTACAACCGCCATCGGCACCCTGAACACCGCACCAGCGCCTGACCCGAGGGCCTGAGGCACGAGCGCGACCGCAATCGCGATGTTCGTCATCACGATTGGCCTCAACCGGACCGGCGCCGCTTCGAGCAATGCCTCGACGAGGCTTCTTCCTTTTTCACGGAGCTGTTGTGTGTAGTCAAGTATCAAGATGGCGTTGTTCACCACGATACCTACGAGCATGATCACAGCCATCATACTGAAGATGTT
>CAYTDU010000710.1:0-3429 GCA_964436395.1 uncultured Gemmatimonadaceae bacterium
GCCCATCTCTCGCTCCACGACGTCGCTACACTCATGGAAGCGTTCCGCCGAACCGTGCTCAAGATGTTCGTGAAACGCGAGCTGATGGACATCGATACGCCCAATGCATCCTCAATTGGCCACGCTCGTCCGCCTACAGCCCCATCCGAATTAGCCGTACTATATATGATGTAATTCGGGCACTATGGACCGATTTTCACCTTATACAGTACATGCGTACTTGCGACTTTTCCTTCCCTGCGGTATTTTCGTCCGTAGTAATGCACTATTTACAGTGCATATAGATCTTTTAGGGGCAACAATGCACAATGAAAGTTACAGTTCAGCTACCGATGGGGAGCTCTTGGAGACCATAGGTGCGCGATTGGAGGCGCTCCGAAGGAGTCGCGGCCTCACTCAGACTGAGGCGGCGGACCGTGCCGGCCTCGGCCGAAACACTCTGTACCGCGCCGAACAAGGCGACAATCCGACCCTGATGACGGTAATCCGACTTCTCCGTGTTTACGGCAGGTTGAGTGGGCTCGAAAACTTCATTCCGGAGCCCGAGATCTCACCGATGGCCCGTCTGCGTCAGCGCAAGGCTAAGGCCAGTGGCTGACAACCCGGACGTACACGCAGAGGCCGAGGTTCGACTGTGGGGCCAGATGGTAGGAGCACTCGTGGAGCTCGAAAACGGGCGCATCTTGTTTGAATATGCAGAGGAGTTCCAACGCAGCGGCCTCGAGATCTCGCCGTTTCACCTACCCCTCAACCTTTCTGGTCCGCAGAGCTTTGAAGAACTCTTGCGGTTGGAAGCGTTTCTTGGACTCCCCGGTGTGTTCGCCGATGCCCTCCCGGATGCTTTCGGACGCAGCGTGATTCGCGCGTACTTCGAGGCCCGCGGCGAATCCTGCCGTGCGATGAGTGCCGTTCAGCGGCTTCTCTACGTTGGAGAACGAGCCTTGGGGGCGCTGACGTTCCATCCGGCCACAACAGTGCCCGTTCGCCCTGCCGAGCGGGAATCGCTGGAGGTACAGGCTTTGGCGCATGACGCACGACGCATTGTGCAGGGGAACGCAGATGTTGCCATCCCCGAGATCTACCGGATAGGATCGTCGGCCGGCGGCAGACGCCCCAAAGCCATTGTGCACTACGATCGGGAAAGCGGCACCGTTCGTTCCGGAGGGACACCAAGGCGCCCCGGGGAAAAAGCCTGCATACTCAAGTTCGACGGAGTTGGCGCAGATGGGCCGGACGGCTCAATTGGCTCACCGCAGTTTTACAATCGAGTCGAGGCAGCTTATCGGGACATGGCAGCGGCTGCAGGCATCAAAATTTGTGAGATCGAGGTATTGCCAATCGACGGATACGCCCACCTGTTGATCCACCGATTTGACGCTGACACACATACACGTCTCCACCAGCACACGTTGGGTGGGCTGCTCCACGTCGACTACAACGAACCTGGCGCAAGCTCCTACGAGGAATACATGCGCACCGTCCTCCGGCTCGGGATGGCCTACGACTCACTCGGCGAGGCATTCAGACGCATGGTCTTCAACGTCCTCTCCGTCAATCAGGACGACCACGTGAAAAACCTCTCGTTCCACATGGATCCGAATGGAGAGTGGCATCTCACGCCCGCTTACGACGTCACGTTCGCGCGCGGCGAAGGGTGGACGCGTGCGCATCAGCTGCGAATCCGCGACAAGACTACCAATATCCGAGAGATGGATCTCATGGCTATTGCGAGTGAGTTCGGGGTGAAGAAGCCGGGTCCTATGATCGACAGAGCGCGGAGCGCCATAGCTGACTGGGAAGTCTTTGCCGCCGCATACGACGTCCCTCGGCATGCCGTCTCAGCCATACGAAGTGAGCTGGATCAAAGAGACTCAGAACTCAGGAGCTGACTCAGGACTCAGGTAATGTTGCGATGGCGCTTCGATACCTCGACGCAGGTGCAATAACTGATGATGGACCGACTAACATTTGAAATCGTGGTGCGTCACGCGATCGAGAGGCTGCCGGAGAGATTTCGGCACGCCCTCGAGAACGTGGCGGTGGTCGTCAAAGAGGAGCCGGACGCGGTTGATCTCGAGGAACTCGACATCGACCCGAACTCCGATGAGTTGTTCGGCCTCTACCACGGCGTACCGCTCACCGAGCGAGGCGGCGTGTACACTGGGCTTCCCGACCGTATCGAGATCTACCGGGGCCCGATCCTGCGGTCGTTCCATACTCGCAGTGACATCGTGACCGAGATCGAAGACACGCTCATACACGAACTCGGCCACCACATGGGTTTGGATGACAATGGGATGGCGTATTGAATGGCTTGCGTTCAGAACGCACTTTGGGCAAGATGCCACTCGCCTTTACCTGAGGAATCCGTGTGAACGTGCACGAAGAAAAGATCTCTGTACCCCTAATCACGCGCTCCGCCGTCGGCGGTGTGCTCATGGGTCTCGCCAACCTGGTGCCCGGTATATCTGGCGGCACGATGCTGCTGGCGGTTGGGATATACCCGCGATTCATCGATGCGGTTGCTCGGGTCACACGGCTGCGCCTTGCATTGACCCCTGTCACCCTCCTCGGCGTCGTAGTCCTCTCGGCCATGCTTGCCATCCTGCTGTTGGCAGGGACGGTGAAGGACCTCGTTGTCGAACACCGTTGGATCATGTACAGCCTGTTCATCGGCCTGACCCTTGGCGGATTGCCGGTAGTGTGGAAAATGACGCGCTCGTTTGACCGGCCGGTGATCGTCGGGACGGTGTGCGGATTCATCGGAATGGCGGCACTGGCCCTCGCCCAGGCACAAGGTGCAAACACGGCTGCCAGCGAAGGCGGATTCGCCCTTTTCTTCGTAGCCGGCCTCGCGGGAGCATCGGCAATGATCCTCCCCGGCGTGAGCGGCGGGTACCTGCTTCTGGTGATTGGGGCCTACGTACCGATACTCTCCGGTATCGACGCTTTCCGGGCCGGGCTCTCCGCGGGTGACGGCGCTGTCGTAATGCAGACCGTTATCGAGGTGGTGCTGCCGGTCGGCCTAGGGGTAGTGGTCGGGGTGGCGGCTGTAAGCAACCTCTTGCGCACCGCGTTGAAGCGATTCGAAAAACTTACACTCGGTGTGCTCATAGGCCTGCTGCTCGGGGCAGTAGTCGGGTTGTGGCCCTTCCAAGCGCCGGTTGAGCCGGTACCCGGCGATGTCTACCGTGGCCAGCTGCTCGATAGCGCAATGATCGCGGATATCGACGTCGAAGACTGGCCCACCCGTCCGTTTAACCCTTCTGGCACGCAGGTAGGGGCCGCGCTTGTCTTCATCCTCATCGGCTTCGGTGTGACCACGTTGGTCGACCGAATCGGGAGGATCTCCGACACGGATTGAACTAGGTGTTGGCGCGCAGCTCCGACCAAAGCGTCACGCGTTACTCGCTGCGGAGACCATTGGAT
>CAYTDU010000711.1:0-3419 GCA_964436395.1 uncultured Gemmatimonadaceae bacterium
GATGTCAATCACAGCCTGCTCGAGCGAGGTCTCGTTAAGGTCCGAAGCAACCGCAGGGCGGTTAGCGTTCGAGCCGCCAGCAACAGTCGTGTGCGAAGTGCTGAACAGATATGCGCCGTCACCCGATTTGAAGGTGTCGAAGCCGGTGTTCAGAAGCGACGCCGCTTTGACCTGCTTGGTGTACGCCATCGCACGGGCAAGCGCTTTGGTGTAGCGTGCCGAGAGCGAGTCGTAGAGGTTGTCCTCCATTGCTTCCTCGGTGATCGAGAAGCCCATAGCCACGGTCTCGTGGGTATAGCGGGAGGTGAACGCCTCTTGAGCGTTATCGTACGAGATCGCCGAGCCTTCCGCCTTAACGGGAGCCGACGAGAAGCCCGAAAGCTTCACCTCTTCCTCGAAGCTGCGCTCCGAGTTTTCGGTTTCGTAGATTTCACTATGCTCGTTGTCGTAGGAGCCGTACTCCATACCGAACAGAGCGTTGAGGCCGGGAAGCAGCTCTTTAAGGAGCTGAGCGCGCGAAATAGCCATGTCTCATTTCTCCTTATTAGAGGCCAACGGCGTTGGTGAAGCTGTGAGCGCCCGGGTTAAACTTAACCAGAACGTCCGGGTATGCATCACCCGGATCAGACACATGACCAACAATACGGAACGCCTTAGCGGTCGTAGCGACAGTGGCGTCGAGCGCCGAGGTCGAGTTGCCGGTCGAAGTGCTACCAGTCGAAGTCGACTGCACAGCTGCAAAGGTGGTGTTGGTGCCGATCACAGTCTGAGCACCGGCGCCGTCAAGCTGGGCTTGGAACAGAACGTTCGGGTCATCGACAACGAGCGCTTTCGCGTTCAGTTTACCGGCCGGGTAGTACTGCGAATGCACGATTTGACCTTGGTCGTTCTCGTACTCGCAACCAACAAAGACACCAATCGCGCCTACACCGTTGCCACCAAGGTTGTTGGTGGTGAGGTCTGCGCCAGAGGCAGTGGAAAGTGCGATGTAGCCATCGGCCCCGATGATGACGACTTGACCATTAAAGATATTGGTCGCTTCGCCAGCGGGGTCGATAAGATACTGGGACGTTGCCCCAGCATACGGCATACCATCGGCACGTTTGACGGGCTTGAGCCCGTAGGGAGCGGCAGTTGTAGCCATTTTCGTCTCCTAACGTGTCCGGTAAGCGTGCGTTACTTACCGAAGTTCGTGGTCCGGGACGTCCGCTCCGGCTGGAGTACGGGCATCCGCGGATCATTCTCGCGGAGATAGTTGCGGTCGACGGAGTCAAGTTGCTGTTGCGCCTTGAGCTTCATCTGTTCGCTACGATCCTCCACGATCTCAGCGGGGATGGAGCAAAGCAAGAGGCCGCCAATCTCGATATTCCCTTGGAACTTGGAGTCCATGTCGGAAATGATCTTGAGGTCGGGGAAATCCTCGGCACGAACGGGAGTGTAGCCTTCGCGAAAACGCATAGATACGTTGCGATTGTCAGCTTCGCCAAGAGTCGACGTGCGAACCCAACGAAACACCACGCCATTACGGGGTTCGGGGGTCGGCAGTGCCGACGGGCGTTGCCACGTACGCTTACGTTCAGTCGCTTCGCGCTCGGTCTGCTTTCTAGGTGTGCGTTCAGCCATTGTTTGCATCCTTCAGTAACTGCGCCGCGTATTGCTCTTTCGTGAGCCCCAAGCGCTTGGCGAGAGCCACTTGAGAAGACGAGAGTTTGATCGTGCTGCGTTTTTTCGCGTTACGAGTCGCGGGGGCAACGACAGGAGCCCGTTTTGGTGCCGGTGCGGTCGTCTCTTCCACATCCGACTCAAAATACTCTGGAAAGCGTCTCCGCATACCAGCGTCAATCTCAGCATAATACTTTTCACTGTCTGGCGCAACTCCGCTCTGGATTACGCGTTCGTGAAGCCCATAAGCTGCGCCGGTCATCTCAGTATCAGACCCAAACCACGGATTCGCTTCCATCCATGCGCGCTGCTGCTCGTTGAGCTGCGGCCGCTCAGGCTGCTGGGCCTGCGGCTGGTAGGTCGGCTGCTGCGTTTCTTGCGGCGCTTGGGCCGGCTGCGGGCGCCACGCCTCGACCCGGGAGAGGTCGTTCGACGTGCGAATCATACGCTGCTGAGCGTCAAGAAGTGCGTCTGGATCACCAGCTTCATAGGCGTTTTTGTAGTCGCGCTTCGCGGCTTCAAGCTCCGTCTCAAGGCGTGCTTTAGCCTGCGCAACGGTAGCCGTCTGGCCCTGAGTCAGGCTCTCGCGCAGCTTTGCGACTTCAGCCTGCTGCTGTTTGGCAAACTCCACCGCCGCCTCGCGCTCACGGAACGCCGCTTGGCGCTGCCGTTCGGCCTCGTGATACTCGAACTTCAGCTTCTTAATGCGCTTCTGCACGCTCTCGCTGTACTTCTCGATCTCCGCATCATCAGGCACGTCAGCCTTATGATCCTCCGGGAGGCGCGGTTTCTCGTCCTCGGGGACATCATCCTCGACCTCGATCTCAAAGTCGGGCTCTTCGGTATCTGCCTCTTCGCCGTCAACCTGATCGTCAGGATTCTGATTCTGTGTTGCTTCGGTCATGGTTATGCCCTCGTGTAGCCGCGCGGATCGTCAACCACCGCTTCTACGGTGTCGTCGTTGATAATCCGAAATTCTTTGCCGCCAATCTTAAACCGGGTGCCGGAATAAGAGCGGAAGATAATGAAGTCGCCTTCTTTGCACCACGGTCCGTTCGGGAAGCGATCGGGGTCGTTGTACGCGTCTGGGCCAACTTTCATCACATAGCCAATGATCGACGCGGTTTCCTCGCGCGTCTTCAGTTCATCAGGCATATAGACGCCGCCTTCAGTCCGCCCATCCATCTCTGGGACGGCGATCAAAACACGGTATCCTTGGGGGTGCGGTAGCTTAAGGAGTACATCCTCAGCTACATCAGGTGTAGTCGTCATTGCGGTCCTTTCTCGCAGTGGAATACGGTCCACAGAGCCGCGCCAGTGTATCTGGCGAGTAAACGCTACAGCATATTGTGTTATGACTCAATATACTGCTTCTCTAGGTCGTCGACGTACGCGAGCACCATCTCTATGGCCTCCATACGCCCTACCAGCTGCCGGTATGTAGCGTAGTCGGCAGCGCTGCCAGCGCTAATGGCGTCACGAAGAGCCTCCTTTGACTCCTCCAGTTCCCGTTTCATCTTTAGCAGTGGGTCCATTCTGATCTCCTTTACTCAGCTCAGATGCTATCTTAGTCCCCAACTTGGCCCCCTCGGTCTTCTCTTTGCGAGCATTGGTGTCGAGTTGAGTTGCAAGGCGTGCCCCAATCTGAGCCCCGGCACGCTTGTTCTCGGATGCGATGCGCTCTTCTTGGATAAGCGCGTTCGTAGTGTTTTTCTTGTCTTCGAGGCGGATGCGCTCGATGTCCATGAGGGCCTCGT
>CAYTDU010000712.1:0-3410 GCA_964436395.1 uncultured Gemmatimonadaceae bacterium
CCGTTACGGTGCCGTCCTTTGTGAAGACAGGGCGCAGTTTCGCCAGTGCTTCCACTGTGGTACCCGGCCTTGGACCCTCGTCCTTGTCTACGACGGTAACCTTGCCTTTGCGGCCCGGCACCTCGACGGGAACGATCTCGGCATCGAATTTTCCGGCTTCCATTGCCGCAACCGTTTTTTGCTGGCTGTTACACGCAAACTCGTCTTGCTGTTCGCGAGTCACTCCGGCCTTCTCGGCAGTGTAATCGGCATGCACCCCCATGACGTTGTCATGGAATGCACACCACAAGCCGTCCAACTGCAATCCGTCCACCAGCTTCTGGTCGCCATACTTGATGCCGCCCCGCATGCCGTATACGTAGTGAGGCGCATTCGACATCGACTCCATGCCGCCCGCCACGATGCACTGCGCGTCACCAGCTTTGATTGCCTGAGCGGCCAACATAACCGACTTCAGGCCAGAGCCGCAGACCTTGTTGACCGTGAGCGACGGTTTCGATGCGGGAATGCCGCCGGCCATCGCCGCCTGGCGTGCGGGTGACTGTCCCACGCCGCCCTGCAGCACGATCCCCATTATCACTTCCTCTACGTCGTCTACCTCCACCCCGGCGCGTTTTACCGCCTCGCGAATCGCGATTCCGCCGAGCACGGGCGCCTTGAGCGACGAAAGGCCTCCCAGATAAACACCAACGGGCGTACGTGTGGCGCTCACTATTACCGGTGTCGTTTCCTTGCTAGATGTCGTCATGAGATCGGCTTTCGTGTGTTGCGTGTAAGATTTTTGGCTTGCCGAGCGCGGCGCTCGTCCCGAGCGCTGGGCCCGGCAAGCGATTCATCAAAAGAACCTAAACTCGGGTACGTCACGTCTCAACGGGATCAGGCGGGCGTCAGGCTCCTGCTTGCGATCTGCTCCAGGAGCCTGGCCTTGAAATCGGCCACAGGCATGACCTGCTGTTTCTTCCCGGCCCCGCGTATCCTGACCGCGACGGTGCCGTCTTCCACCTCGCGTTTACCTACTACCGCCATGTAAGGCACCTTCATCATCTCCGCTTCGCGGATCCTGTAGTTGAGCGTGTCGTTCCTGTCGTCCACCGACGAGCGGATGCCGGCCTCACGAAGCTCCTTGTGCACGGCTTGCGCGGTTTCGGCCTGATCTTCCGAGATCGGCAGCACCACCGCCTGGTCCGGCGAGAGCCAGGTCGGAAATGCGCCGGCGAAGTGCTCGATGAGGCACCCGACGAACCGTTCCATCGTGCCGAGCACCGCGCGGTGGATCATGACCGGTCTATGCGGTTTGTTGTCGGCGCCGGTGTACTCGAGCTCGAAACGCTCAGGAAGCTGGTAGTCGAGCTGGATCGTGGTGCCCTGCCACTCACGGCCGATGGCGTCCCGCAGCTTGATGTCGATCTTGGGCCCATAGAACGCGCCTCCACCCTCGTCCAGGCCGTAGGTCGCGTTCATTCTCTCGAGCGCCCGCTTGAGTGCTCCCTCGGCGTGATCCCACATGGCGTCGTCGCCGATCTTCTTAGGCGGCCTGGTAGACAGATCGATGCGATACTCGAACCCAAAGGTGCGGTGGAGCACGAAATCGGTCAGATCCATGAGATCGAAGATCTCATCCTCAATCTGCTCCTCGGTCACGAAGATGTGGGCATCGTCCATTGTAAGCATGCGAACACGCAGCAGCCCGTGCAACGCCCCGGACAGCTCGTTGCGGTACACGTTTGCAATCTCAGAGAGTCTGAGCGGCAATTCCCTATACGACCGCTGGCGGGAGGCAAAAATGAGTGTGTGCTCCGGGCAATTCATGGGCTTCACCTGGTACATCACGTCATCCGGCTCGCCTTCGAACGCCGCCATCGGCGGGAACTGATGCTCCTCGTACATCGGCAGGTGTCCCGACCGAACGAACAGCTGCCGCCGTGTGACATTCGGGGTGTATACCAGTTCGTAGTTGCGACGCAGCAGCTCGTCTTCGATGAAACGGCGCAGCTCATGCTGGATGATGGCTCCCCTAGGGTGCCACAACACCATGCCCGGCCCGATATCGTCGTGCATGCTGAACAGATCGAGCTGCTTGCCGAGCTTGCGGTGGTCGCGCTTCTCCGCCTCTTCGAGTCGCCTCAAGTAGGCTTCGAGGTCGGCCTTCTTGAACCAGGCCGTGCCGTAGATGCGCTGCAGCATTTGGCGAGTTGAATCGCCGCGCCAATACGCGCCGGCGGCGTGCAGCAGCTTGAAGTGTTTGATCTGCTTCGTGGTCTGGACATGGGGACCGCGGCACAGATCGACGAACGGACCGTCGGTGTACACCGAGATCACCTCGTCTTCGTCCAACTCCTCCAGACGCTCGAGCTTCAGCGGATCGTCACTGAACCGCTCTTTGGCTTCTTCGCGGCTGAGTTCTTCCCGCACGAAGGCGTGATCCGCCTTCGCAATCTCGTGCATCTTCGCCTCGATCCGCTCTAGATCGTCGGGTGTGAACGGAGTGGCAACCTCAAAATCGTAATAGAACCCGTCGTCGATTGCCGGACCGAACCCGATCTTGGCATCCGGAAACAGCTCGCGCACCGCTGTTGCCAGAAGGTGAGCCGCGGAGTGCCGGAGAGCCTCGAGTGCCTGAGGGTTCTTTTCCGTCAATATCTCGAGATTGGCGTCGTCGTTTATAGGTCGGTTGAGATCCCAAACGTCGCCGTTCACTACCGCCGCAATCGCGGAGCGAGCGAGCCCCGCGCTGATCTCTTCAGCAACGGCATTGGCAGAGGCCCCGACAGGCATCTCCTTGACCGACCCGTCGGGTAAAAAAATCCTGACGGTCTTTTTCATGATGTTGTCGCCGTGAGTGTTGTCTGAATAGCTGGATGTAGGGGGATTGCAGGGGCACACCCTTCCCTGCCACGCCCCAGCAGGGGAGCGGGGAGCGGGGAGCCGTGAAGCAGGTTAGCGAGATGGTCGTTCACTTTATCGGTATACCCATGCATCTTTTCGTGTCGTATAATTGTAGCATGGGCACTCTATCGGTGCCACGGGAGGCAAATTGGTACACATCGACGGCGAAGACAGAAACATCACGGGGATAGCGATCTCGGCAGCGTTGGGCTTTGGTTTGGGGCTTGTGGGTGGAATGTTGCTCAGCGAATTCGTGGGTTTGAACACCGAACCGGTTAAGAAGGCGGTTAAGAGACTCAGCGGACCGGGCAGCGAACCCAAGGAAGATTTCAGCGCCGTCGAAGACGCGGTTATTCAGGCTTGGGAGCACGACCCCGACCTCCGGCCGCTTCCGCTTGCGGTCGAGGCACTCGGTGACGGAATAGTCGAGATAACGGGCACTGCCTCCAGTCAGATGACGCGCCAGTTGGCCGCCGACGTTGCACGGAGCGTGCAAGGCGCCGACGTGGTATTGAACCGTATCC
>CAYTDU010000713.1:0-3398 GCA_964436395.1 uncultured Gemmatimonadaceae bacterium
CAATACCATGGCTGCGGCCATTGCGATAGGGAGCATTTGGTTGCTCAGTTGGGTGAATGCGGCGGGCGTCAGAAATGCTGGCATTGTCCAACTCGTCACAACCATCCTCAAGCTCCTCCCTTTGGTGGCCATCGCATCGCTGGGATTGCTGTATTTCAATGTCGAACACTTTAGACCATTCAACGTGAGTGGCACATCCAGCTTCTCAGCGATCTCGGCTACCGTTGCATTGACGCTTTGGGCGTTCCTGGGATTGGAATCAGCGACGATACCGGCCGATCATGTGACAGAGCCGAGCCGCACCATTCCTCGTGCCACGATCTTGGGCACTGTGATAGCGGCATGTGTGTACGTGCTGGGAACGGTGGCGGTAATGGGCATACTCCCACCGTCTGCGCTTGCAGTGTCTACAGCTCCTTTTGCTGACGCTGCCCGGGAAGTGTGGGGTGGTTGGGCAGCATACGCGGTGGCGGGTGGTGCCGCGATCTCCTGTTTCGGTGCTCTCAATGGCTGGATATTGCTTCAGGGCCAGATCCCCCTCGCAGCGGCGAATGACAACCTCTTCCCGGCGAGATTTCAGCGTCTGTCAGGGCGGAACACGCCGGCATTCGGCATATTGTTCTCGAGCGTTCTTGTGACACTCCTGATTCTCTTGAACTACACCAAGACCTTCGTGGAGCAGTTCAACTTCATAATCCTGCTCGCAACTCTTCACACGCTGATTCCCTATGTCTTTTCCGCCATGAGCCAACTAATGATCTACGTCAAAGAGCGAACCCTGTTCGATACCGAAAGGCTCCTCGCGCCGACTCTGATTGCAGTATTGGCGTTTCTCTACTCGCTTTGGGCAATTGTTGGCGCGGGCATGGAAATCGTTTACTACGGCTTCCTGTTGTTGATGGTAGGTGTACCGGTATACGTCTGGATTGCGTGGAGGAGAACGGAAACCAGGGATCCAGAAGAAGAGACAGCCGAAGCATGAGCAAGACAACTCAATCAGACGTAGGTGCTGTACACCGAATGCTCGTGAAGAAGCCGTTTGATGCGTTCCGCTCGTCGGAGTTCATCAGTGAACAGTGGCAGGATCTCCACTACGAGGCGCCACCAAAGCTCGATCGTGCTGCTGAAGAGCACGAAGAGTTTTGCAGGATACTCCAGGCAAATGGAGTTGAACTCCATTTCTTGGCTGGCTCACCGGACACGGGTCTCGACTCGATCTACGTGCGCGATGCCGCAATTTTGTGTGACAACGGCGCAATCCTTTGCAACATGGGCAAACCTGCGCGACGTGGTGAGCCTGCCGCTCAGGAATTGGCATTTCGTGACCTCGGCCTCGCGATACTAGGTTCGATCTCCGGCGAAGGAACCGTTGAGGGTGGGGATGTCGCGTGGATTGACGAACGGACCATCGCTGTGGGTCGAGGATACAGGACCAATGACGAAGGCATCCGCCAGCTGCGGGTGTTGCTCGGCGACTCTATCGACGAATTGATCGTGGTTCCATTGCCTCATTGGCGTGGGCCCACCGATGTCTTTCATCTCATGTCCATCTTGAGCCCTATTGACCTAGACCTGGCTTTGGTCTACTCACCACTCATGCCGGTTCCATTCCGTGAGGGTCTTCTGCGTCGAGGCATTGAGCTCGTCGAAGTTCCTGAAGCCGAGTTCTTCACCATGGGAATCAACGTACTGTCGGTGGCCCCTCGAGTTTGTGTGATGCTGGACGGGAATCCGATCACGAGAGGCCGTCTTGAAGATGTTGGTGTGCGCGTGTTCGAGTTCGTGGGTGACGAGATCTGTTCGAAAGGGGCGGGTGGCCCAACATGCCTGACACGTCCTCTCGAACGCACGCTGTAGCTGCTGTTCTCCTGTCTCCACGCGACGTCTGAGTGAAATGAGAAAGGGGCCCAGCATATCGCTGTGCCCCTCATCCCTTTAGGATGGAGTACCGCTTACGGCTTTCTTCTTCTCGATGTAGTCGCCGGTTTTCTCGAACTGGTGCTTCGTGCCGGCGTACTCCGCGATGTGCTAGGACGACTCGACCGAACAGGCGTGCTTCTCGACGTAGTGGGCCGGCTCGAGCGAACAGGTGTGCTTCTCGACGTCGTGGGCCGGCTCGAGCGAACAGGTGTGCTCCGCGACGTCGTGGGACGACTCGAGCGAACCGGTGTGCTCCGCGACGTCGTGGGACGACTCGAACGCACCGGTGTGCTCCGCGATGTCGTGGGCCGGCTCGAACGCACCGGTGTGCTCCTAGTGGTTACTGAGCGGCTCGGATTTGCGCGCCGGGTTGTCGTGGCGCTCCGGGTCGTCACCGTACTGCGCGTTGGAGTTGCGCGCCTAGTCGTGGCAGTGCTGCGCGTCGGCGACACGCTGCGACTCGTGGACGTCACCCGCGTGGGTGTTGCCCGCCTGGTGGTCGAACTCTGGCTCGTGACGCGCCGTGCCGGCTGTTGTGCCGTAGCGTTCACTGATCGCCGGGTGGCATCAGTCGTACGACGCGCACTTGCAGCAGTCGAGCGTGTGGCCGTGGCTGCACGAGGGCTGTCGACAGTGCGTCGCGCGGCGCTGGTAGCAGTAACCCGCCTTGGTGATTGCTGCTGCGCACTTCGGCCTGAGGCGACAAGACGCCTCGCACTCGCTGAGGTGACGTTGGCAGTAGAAGCACGCCTCACGGTCGATCCGAGGGTGCCACTATATGCTCGTCTGCCCCTGTTAGTGCTGTTGGACGGCCGCAGCCGCGCTCGAGATGTACTGCGAAGCCTATTGTCGCCGTACACCACCACGGTGGGACTGCGATAGCGGTATCTGGGGTAATGGTCCCAATAGCCGTATCCGTAACCGTACCCATATCCGTAGCCGTAGCCATAGTACCACGGATCGTAGTAGCCGCCCCAGTACCACGGGTCGTAGTATCCCCAGCGGTAGAAGGCGCTACGTACGTAGAAGCGTGAAGGCCAACCCATGAACCCTAGGTGCCACCAGGGTCGATAGGTCCAGAATGGATCGTAGTAGCCGCCGAAGTTGATGCCAACTCCGACATTGTACGTGCCGTAATAGTATGGGTCTGCGTAGAGGTTCAAGTGCGTTTGTCTTTGTGCCACAATGGTTTCGCCGACACCATATTGCACAAAGTCGTAATCGAAATACGCACCCGATGCGAGGCGGAGAACCAGATCTGTAATCTCCGGCTCCGGGTCATCGGCCACGTACCACACGTCGCGCAGTCCGTAATCCCAATGATCGCCTCGAACGTATTCCTCGAAGATGAAGGGGTCACGCGAGAACGCGGCGAAGACTGTACCTACGCCTTCAGACGAATACACACGGAACGCTTCTCTGTCGCCCCGCCCTCGAATTTCGAACTCTTCTCCGCCTCGCACGAAATTGTCGTAGAT
>CAYTDU010000714.1:0-3381 GCA_964436395.1 uncultured Gemmatimonadaceae bacterium
CAGGTTGACGTATTCCCGCATCTGCTGTTGTTCGAGTCGCATCAGGTCTGTTAGCCTTTCTGCTCGCGCCCAGAAGTCCTCGCTCAAGTTTGCGGCTGTCAGCTGCCATTTGGTGTCCTGCTTCGCAATTGGTGCCGGCGATTCAAGGGAAAGCAAAGCAATGGTCTTCTCAATACGACCCCAACTGACGTTAACTTTGCCCATGAGTTGTGGCACCGAAAGCCCTTCCTCCGATTCACCCAGCGCATCGAGCACTACCCTGACCTCGTTGCGGATTGGAAAAGCACTCTGGATGAAGTAGTCGACAATTTGATCATCTTCCTCGCCACTCAGCAGGATCCCGTAAGCGGCGTCCAAAGCGCGTCCTGCCCTCCCGACTTGTTGGTAATAGGCTACCACAGAACCGGGTGCTTGGTAGTGGATGACGAAGGCCAGATCAGGCTTGTCGAATCCCATACCTAGGGCTGTGGTTGCGACTAAGGCTTTTACCTCGTTGTTGAGCAATGCTTGCTCGAGTTCAGGGCGGCGGTCACCGGTATCTCCGTGGTACGCCTCCACGTCGTGCCCCTTAGACCTGAGCCACTCGGTCACCAAATCGGCGTCGCGAATCGTGAGCGTATAGATGATACCGTTGCCGGGCAGCGAATCGAGTTGCCCGGCCAGCCAGGCAAGTCGTTCGGCTTGACCCGGCAGCTCAATAGTCTGGAGCTTGAGAGATGGTCGGTTGAGGTCCCCGCGGTGGACGTGCAACTCAGGTCCGAGAATCTCTTCCAGATCCTCCATCACACGGTCGTTTGCGGTGGCAGTAGTGGCAAGCAAACGAAGGTTCGGTGGCAGCCGACGTGCCGTGCGTTCAATCAATCGGTAATGAGGGCGGAAATCGTGGCCCCAATCGGATATGCAGTGTGCCTCGTCGATTACCAGGAGCGATATTCGGCCTGAGATCTCTCCAAGCACTTCGGTACGAAAACGTTCGTTCGCCAGCCGTTCCGGTGAGATCAGCAGTATATCCACCTCGTCTCTCACCATCTCAGTCTCGATCTCCTGCCAGTCTTCCGGGTTGTTGGAGTTGATGGTCCGAGCCCTCACACCCATCCGTTCAGCTGCCTCGATTTGGTTGCGCATGAGCGCCAGCAAGGGTGAAATCAGCAGAGAAGGTCCAAAACCGTCGTCGCGCAACATCTTAGTTGCGATGAAGTACACGAAGCTCTTGCCCCATCCCGTCTTCTGCACCACCAATATCCGGCCCAAACCTTCCACAACGTGCCGAATCGATTCCTCCTGGCCTTCACGAAATTCCGCATCAGGGATTCGTGAACCGAGGCGCAGAAGCTCAAGGGCACGCCCGGGGTTAAAGGTCATGTGCCAAGTGCAATGTCTTAGGAGTCATTCAGGCACCTACCTTGAAGTGTGTATGCGTTTCTTTGAACCTACAACGAACGATCTTGACGCACGCATAACCTTGCGAGCACGATAACACAGGCCAATGATCTGTCGGCAACCAAGACGACGCGAGGAGTATCAAAGAAATGCGATGTCACGTCCTGTAGTCCGCATACGGGGGCTGCGCCAGGCCACTCCCCCTCCGCGGGCTGTAGTTTTGAAAAGAAAACTAAGGCCCGCTCTGGGGGATGACCTGGCTGCGCTGGAGCAGCAGCTTGCCGCTTCTTCCCTGTCAGTTACCTTCCCGGCTACCAAACCGAGAACCCACAACTCACGGAACTCTTTTGACCGAGCAAACCGGCGACCTCGAGAGCTGCAAGAGGAACTGGGAGCAACCGCCAACATTGGCGCGTGGGTCGGTCGCGGGGAGTCTATGGTTGGCGACAAGAGAATCGTGCTCGATGTCTACCTCGGTGAGATGGAAGATGGCGCCGATCTGCACGCCAACGAACACTCCGACCTGCGGTGGGTGAACGCGCAAGAAATGGCAAGCCTAGATTGGCCCGATGCCGACATCCCGATTATCCCACTCGTGCAGGACCTGATGCGGTCCGACTGAGATGAGCGACTAGGATGACTGCGCCAGCCCAGCTCCCGGCCGATATCGAGACACTCGTTGATGAGTCGTTTGATGGTTGGGAGCTGGGCGCACCTCCCTCCGACCTCAAAATCACGGTAAGCACTCGACTGAGAGTTTCGCTCGCTCGCTGCCTGCCGGAGCGCCCCGAGATCAGGCTGGCCGCGTTCCTGCTGGAAGGGCCGACCGCTCTGCTGCGAGAAGTGTTGTGTCACGAGCTGGCACATCTGGTAACACACACGCGCTTCGGTAAAGCCGTTAAGCCACACGGGGCAGAGTGGCGGGCACTGATGAGACAGGCGGGGTTCGAACCTAGGGTACGGATCCCAACCGGAAGGCGACGTTCAGCGAGCGCTAACACAAAGCCCGCATCAAGGAAACAACCACCCTTGTGGGCACACCGCTGTCCGGTGTGCCAGATGACGCGCATGGCTTACCGGCGCGTGCCGCAGTGGCGCTGTGCGAGCTGCCTGGAGGATGGGCTCGACGGCGAACTGGTTATCGAGCGTGCAGATGGCTGAGAACTGCCCGTTCTGCAACCAGACCGATCGCGTCTTCTACGAGGGTGACAAAGTAATCGGTTTCTGGGACAAGTTCCCGGTGAGCCCGGGCCATGCCCTGCTGATACCCAGGCGCCATATCTCAACCTGGTTCGACGCTCGGAAGGACGAGCAGCAAGAACTTCTCGCTGCAATAGAGATCGCGCGCAAAGAAATCGAGGCGAAGTATTCCCCGGAGGGTTACAACATCGGGTTCAACGTGGGAGAGGCTGCCGGCCAGACGATCTTTCACCTGCACGTACACGTGATCCCTCGTTACCTGGGCGACGTGCCTGACCCAACCGGTGGTGTGCGCAACGTACTTCCCAGCAGGGGCAACTACCTGAAGCCTCCGGTTAGAAAACGCCGTGGCGGTCCAGAGCCACCGCACGGGCGTCCACTGATCACCGGCGACAGCGACGATCCACTGTTGCCGCACATCCTGGCTCACCTGGACGGAGCGACTCAGGCCGATCTCGCTATCGCCTTCGTCACGGACAGAGGTGTGGATCTGCTCGAAGATCATCTGTATGACCTCCTCGACCGAGGCGGGAAGCTGCGCTTTCTCACCGGTGATTACCTGAGCTTCACCGATCCCAAGGCGCTGAATCGCCTACTCGACATCTCGGAGCTGTTTCCGGAGCGAACAAACCTCAGGGTATATGAGGCCGGCGAGGGGACGTTCCAGTTGATGACCAAAAGGCGGCGGCCGCCGGATGCCGACGCGATGCTTTACGCGGATGACCCGTTTGGGGCCGAGGAATCGCTGGTCGCGCACGAGCTCTACTTCGGTCCGCCCGCCTCTGCGCGGGCGCGGATCGT
>CAYTDU010000715.1:0-3375 GCA_964436395.1 uncultured Gemmatimonadaceae bacterium
CGTGAGAAGGCCTCTGGCTGGGGATTTGAACTGGAGGTCTTCACCGCGGAGTATCCGGGTGACGTCTTCGTCGCCAATCGACGTTGAACAAACGCACTCCCGGCATTGGAAAGACGAGGTAAGAGAGATGAAGAACATCACCAAGAAACTGTGCGCTGCAATCACCCTTATGCTGGCCTTCGCACCCGCGCCGACCATTGCGCAGCAGACTCGGTTGTTGGCGCACGACGTCTCGTTCCCACATTCCTTCGGCTACGTCGGAGGCATCCGCGTGCTTTCGGACGGGAGCGTTCTGGTGGCCGACCCGCTGGGCCAGGTGCTCGTATCCCTCAACATGGAAGCTGGCTCGGCCGACACGCTGGGTCGTGTTGGAGGCGGGCCACAGGAGTACCGACAGCCGGATGCGGTTTTCCCACTTCCCGGCGATTCGACGCTGCTCACGGATTTGGGCAACGCTCGTCTCACAGTAATAGCGCCCAACGGAACCTTCGGAGAAACGAGACCGATCGCTCGTGGAGGTGAAACCGGGCGCCTGACAATCGTACTGCCGCGTTTCACCGACTCGTTGGGACGGATCTACTACCAACATGAGACCTTCGCCGCGAATGGGCCGGCCGACTCGGCTGTGATCATGCGGGTCGACATGCTCTCTGGGGAGCTTGATTCGCTTGGGGCGGTGATGCTCTCGCCGGTTGAACGTAGACGTGTGGGCGGACGGGTGATGTTGAGCCGATGGCCTTTACGGCTGAGGGACGATTGGGCGGCTGGGTCCGATGGGAGCGTTGCGATCGTTCATGCGGAAGATTACTCAGTGGAGTGGATCTACGCAGACGGACGCACTGTGCGCGGTCCTTCAAATGATTTTGAGCGAGTGCGTGTGGGGCGTGAAGAAAAGGAAGCATGGTTGGAAAACCAAGCGGTGGCATCCATCGCCGTGAGGGCGATGATGTCCGCATCAGGCGAGCGCAGCATGCAGTTCAGTAGGGGAGGCGGCAGGCCATCTCGCGGAATCGACACGTATGAGTGGCCAGACGAGATGCCCCCGTTCCAAACTCGAAGATCGCGAGTGACCCCCGACGGTGAGTTGTGGGTGGAACGTTATGGAAGTGCGGGCTCTGCCCCAGTTGTCGACGTGTTCGACGCACGGGGTGTCAGGATCGCTGAGGTACAACTGCCGCCACGTTCCCGGGTGGTTGGGTTTGGGGAAGGAACTGTTTATCTGGTCCGTACGGACGAGCTTGACCTGCAATGGCTCCAGGTGTATCGCGTGGTTGATGATTAGTGATTAGCCGCAGAGTAACGCGGATGGACGCGGATAACAACGAGTATTGAGTGCCCACCTCAACCCACAAAGAATTCCGCGTTGGTCTACGTCCTTCCGCGGCAACCTCCCCATTTCACTCTGAAACAACTTGGGCGGCCAGGGCGTAGTTTCTCCATAACCCAGCGAGCCCCGAAACCTCTCGGAGAACATCCGTGCGAATCTCAGTTGCGCTTCTGTTCTTGGCGTTGCTTGTCTCCGCATCACCGGTGCATGGCCAAGAACGCGACGAACGACGCCGTCGTCGACCTTCACATTCCAGCCTCGACCTCACGATAGACGGATTTGGAATCAGCATTGGTAATTCTCGTGGAATTGACGGGTTGCGTCTCAACTTCAGGGACGATCATCTGGAGTGGGTGAACGGCATCAACTTCACCATCTGGAAGCCCCGCTGGAACTACGACGCGGAAATCAACGGTTTTGCCCTGGGCATCTATGGCCCACAGGCGGGATGGATCAATGGAATCGCTGCTGGCGTGGGAGCGGTCGATGTAGATCGCAACATGGCCGGCATTGGGTTGGGTGGATTGGCCTTCGTGTCAGGTGGTTCTCTGCAAGGCATAGCGGTCGGCGGGTTGGCCACAGTTGTGGAGAGGGACATTGAGGGCATCGGCATAGGCGGTTTGGCTACTGTCACGAGTGGAGACGTGAGTGGAATCGGTGCCGGTGGGTTGGCGTTTGTGGCGGATGGGAGGATCGAAGGGATCGGTCTTGGGGGCTTGGCGACTGTCACACAAGGATCGATAGCCGGTATCGGACTTGGCGGATTGGCTACGGTGGCGGACGGGCGTGTGGAGGGTATTGCCGCGGGAGGTCTTGCGTCAGTCGTTCAGGGCGACGTCACCGGCATTTCCCTTGGAGGGCTCGCCGCAGTCACTGACGGTCGCGTAGAAGGGATCTCGGCAGGCGGCCTGGCATCGGTAGGGGCACGTTCCATTACGGGAATCGGAGTTGGAGGCCTCGCAAGCGTGGTTGATGGTGGAGTCGAAGGGCTAAGTGTTGGCGGCCTTGCGTCGGTGACAGGCGGCCCGTTGCGAGGACTGAGCGTGGGTGGATTGGCGTCAGTGGTGGACGGGAATGCCGAGGGAATTTCGTTTGGCGGACTCGCGGCTGTGGTGAGCGACGACATCGTCGGCATGAATGTGGGTGGTTTGGCTGCAGTGTCACGGAGGCTCAACGGTATAGGAGTCGGTGGCCTTGCTGTCGTAGCGCCGCGCGGTATCGAAGGCGTCGCGTTGAGCGGTTGGACGGTGCACTCAACCGACCACGTGGAAGGGGTTGCGGTAGCCGGCTACTTGGTGGAGAGCGACCATCTCGAGGGATTGATTATCGCCGGGATCCGTACAAGGGTTTACCGCTCCATGACCGGCGTTTCGATCGCCGGTTATAACAGGATCCAAGGCACGCAGAGGGGCCTAACCATTGGGGTGTACAACAGAGCACATCGATTGCACGGTGTGCAGATCGGGTTGTTGAATTACGCCGGCAACAATAGAGCGCCGTTCAAGTGGCTGCCGATTGTGAATATGAATCTCAGGTAGCGGCAGAGGTGAAGTTAACTATGATCACTTGACATATAGTCTAAACGACTACAACCTTCACGTACAAACGCAACCGTGAGGGATCTGTGCCGAGTGAGAAGAGTCGCGTCGATGAAGTTGCTGCTTTGCTGCCGCTGAAGCCGCAAGACTACCATATCCTCTTCGTGCTGCTTGACGTCGAGCGTCACGGATACGGCATGGTGAAGGAAATCGAACGTCAGACTGGCGGCAAAGTCCGTTTGGAGGCAGGAAACCTCTATCGGTCGGTACGTCGGATGATACAACGAGGGCTCATTGTCGAGTCCGACAGACGTCCCGCTCCTGAGTCAGATGACGAACGGCGTCGTTACTACAGGATCACCGATCTGGGACGACGAGCAGTCGTGGCTGAGACTGACAGAATGCGGGAATTGGTCGCTGCCGCCGAGGCACAGTTGGCCATGTCCGATGGCAAGGTGGCACGATGAGACAGCAGCTCACCATCCGAGGGCTCGGCCTCTCCGAACGGCT
>CAYTDU010000716.1:0-3373 GCA_964436395.1 uncultured Gemmatimonadaceae bacterium
CCACTTTCGTGGCCGTTTCTTAGCTCGGAGATTACGTGCCCGAACAGAGGCGACCGCATGGAGCATGTCCTGAAACGCGATCGGGAGCGTAACAACTCGCTCCCGATCCGAACCGATCCAATCTATAAAGAAAACTCAACTAGGGCTTCTGGTGAAGCCCTTCCACAATGCGGATTTAGCCAATGCCTCCCTGAGGTAGCGTTGGTTCTGCCTCTCGACCCGGCGGCGAAGAGGACACGCCGCTGTACGTGTGTCCTTGCCAACGCACTATCGCATCGACCACTTGTCCGTCTTGAAGGAACACGATGTCGTCGGTACCGCAAGTGACTTCACAACCATTTCTGTAATGCATGTAGACCCAGTTTTCCGCAGCACGCTCGATCGCCGGTGCACCCCATGCGTCGACAACTTGCTCACGCGTCATGCCCGGATCGACAGTTCCTGCCTGTGTGGGTGTCCACGGCATGTCGACTCCTGAGGCAGCAGGTTGTGTTCTAGCCTGCTGGGCAGCTGTTTGAGCAGGTACACCCACAGGTTCCTGTTCGAGCGCCGGCGCCTGTTCGAGTTCAGGCTCACCTGCCACGGTCGTATCGACGGGCGTGGCTACCTGGCTCTCAGCAGGTGTTTCCTCTTCATCTCCCCCAAAAAAACCACATCCTGTCAGGCCTACGCACAACATAATTGCAATAATGAAGGTCGGCCATTTCATACCGTGCCTCCTCCCAAGCGGTCAACGTCTTGCGGCGAAATCACCCGGTCCAACGGCAAATCTCTAGTATTGCACCGGGATATTCCGTGATTCACACCACAGATAGTAATGATTTCGGCCTCAGAGCGAAATGATTTTGGTGCAATTGGGTCACTTGGAGCGGCCGCTTTCACGGCTTGGGGGCTCGCCGATCTTGTCTACCAACAGCGGTTTGGACGGGTGTGTCTCCACGTCATCTTGTTCGTCGTCATCTTCCCCCCGCAGCAGGAAACCGATGACCGCAGCTCTTCCGAATCCATAGGCGGCATATACGATTCCGAGAGGGAAGAAGAAGATGTCGCGGGAAAAGATCCCAAATCCTAGGATGCTCAGATTGAACGCAAGGCCGGTAAGCCCGCGCGCTGTTCTCAACCCGATACCTGGGAGCTTGTCATACCGCACCTGGCTAACCATCGCCAAACTGAGCGCAATCATCAGGAAAATAACAATCTGCGGCCAAGGTAGGTGGCCCAGTTGGGTACTGAAGAATTCCGTTCGCGTAAACGGGTAGTACGTGGCCAAAGTCATCCCAGCAGCAGTGCAGGGAAGCCCCACAAACGATGGGGACGGCCCGGATTGTTGGGTGTTATACCGTGCCAGCCGCAGGGCTACACATACCACGAATGCGTAAGCAAACACCCATGCGTAGGGCCCCATTGACGACAGCTCGAGGAAGTAAATCAGTGCCGCTGGTGCAACGCCAAAGCTCACGATATCGATCAACGAGTCGAGTTGTGCTCCGAATTGCGTATCTGTTTTACTCATTCGAGCTGAGAGCCCGTCGAGCATGTCGAGCACGCCTGCAATCACGATCCACCAGCTTGCGAGGTAGAACGAGCCCTGAGACGCGAGGACTATGGACCATATGCCAAAGAAGAGGTTCGCCAGCGTGAACAGACTTGGCACGACGATGATGACGCGGCCGACTCTGCCTTTTCGCCGAGATGTTCGCTTCATTGGCTCAACTCCGGACTAAAAGGGGCACCCCATAATGTGGTGGAGCCAGCACACTGTCCAGCATTCAGCACACGTTTTGTTTGTAACAAACTAGACATCTAGTGGCAAATCGACCCCGGTGATTCTCTTGTACGCATCACGATATCGCACGCTTGTTGCCTCAACCACCTCATTGGGTAGCTTGGGTGGTGGTGGATTCAGGTCCCACTTACCCTGCTGCCTCAGGCCATCCAGGTAATCCCGCAGTGGCTGCTTGTCGAAGCTGGGTTGCCCTCTGCCGGGCTCGTACCTGTCGACCGGCCAGAAACGGGATGAATCTGGTGTCAGCAGCTCATCGATCAACACGACTTCACCATCCGCTGTACGACCGAACTCAAACTTCGTATCCGCGATAATTATGCCGCGTTCTCTAGCCTGTGCGCGGCCGGCGTTGTAAAGTTCGAGGCTGGTGTCGCGCAGGAAACTGGCGAGTTCAGATCCCAAGTCGTTTTCGACTCGTGAAAATGTAACGTTCTCGTCGTGGCCCTCTTCAGCCTTGGTGGCAGGCGAGAAAATCGGCTCCTCCAGTTCGATGCTCTCTACAAGTCCCTCCGGCAGCGGTTCCCCAGCAAGCGTTCCACTAGCCTTGTACTCCTTCCAGGCCGAACCGGACAAATAACCCCGGACGACGCATTCAAACATCACCGGGTCCAGCCGCCTGGCCAGAGTGGCTCTTCCGAGGATCTCGTCGCGGTGATCGGCGAGGACCGGGACTTTTTCGATAATCTCGTCTGCGTCGGCCGAGATGAAGTGACTCGGTACGATGCCGGCCAGGGTATCGAACCAGTACTTGCTCATTTGCGTGAGCACCGCACCCTTGTGCGGAATTGGTTCCTCCATGACGACGTCGAACGCGCTGATGCGGTCTGAAGTTACGAGGAGCAACGATTCGTCGTCGACCTCGTATACTTCGCGCACCTTCCCGGCACGAAGGAGTGGAAGTGGAAGATTGCTCTGCACCAGTGGAGTAGAAGTCATAGCGTTACCTTCGCCTCGTCGGGCGCTTCGTATTGTGTGAGTGTTTCGTAAAGGCCTTTCAGCGGTCCCTCGGAGAACTCGCGAACCTGTTCGGGGGCTCTACCGATGTACCGTGTGGGGTCCAGCTCGGCGCGAAGCGCATCCGCATCGACTCCAGAGAATGCCTCGTCGGCGGCCAATCGTTCGAGTAGATCGTTCTCGGCACCGTTTGCCATTGCCTCACTGACCGCGCGACTGTGACGGCGAATTACCTCATGCAGAGTCTGTCGGTCGCTGCCTGCTTGGACACCAAGCATCAACCATCTTTCCGTCGCCATGAACGGCATGACTCGCGATACATTCCGTGCTAGAACTGCTTCATTGACCTGTAACCCACCTGCCACGTTCGTGCACAGAATCAGTACGGCATCGGCGGCAAGAAATGCCTCCGGCAAGGAAATCCTGCGGTTCGCGCTGTCGTCCAGGGTACGCTCTAGCCACTGTGTCGCAGCCGTGTGCACCGCATTCGTTTCGAGGGCCATCAAGTGTCGCGCGAGCGCGCAGATACGTTCTGCACGCATCGGGTTTCTCTTGTATGCCATTGCACTCGAGCCAATCTGCTCGCTTTCGGTGGGCTCGAGCACTTCGTCTTCGTGTTGCAGCAGCCTCAAA
>CAYTDU010000717.1:0-3368 GCA_964436395.1 uncultured Gemmatimonadaceae bacterium
TGAATCACGAAAGCCTTCTCGCTGCTCAAAGCGCCGAAGAACTTGCTGCAAGAAACGCTGTAATTGAAGAGCAAAATAGAGAAATTGCTGAGCGGGAGCGCATCATGGGCCATGAGCGGTCGGCGCTCGAGGCCCAGATTCGTCGATCCGAACTTGAGGCAGCCCGACAGCAAAGGGCCGCCGCCGCGATGCGGTTCAGGATGCCGACTTGGGGATGGTACGCTTTGGCTGGAGTTGGCGTCCTGACGATTATTGGCGCCGGTGCGTATGTGGGCCTCAAGTCCGAGGAGAGCTGATTATGTCGTACGAATTACGTGGCTTAGGTCTTGGAACAGATGGTGATTCGGCATCAACTAGCAATGCCTCGGAACAGGAAACGTTGTTTGAGCAGGGCTGGGAGTGGTTTCGTGAGATCGCTGGGGCTAAAGACGATCAACCTGTTCAGCAACCAGCTCCTATGCCCGGGGCAACGCCTGATGGAAAGCCGACAGCATCTGGATTTTCATCCTATGCCAGAGAAGCGGCAATTCGCGAGACAGCTGCTATCGACGAGGAGCAAGCCCCTATCGAAGAGACGCCTCCTGACGATCCGGAAACGCGTCAAAACGATGAACGATCCTGGATCGAACGATACCAAACGCATATCACTTTGGCTTCGACAGTCATCGGCCTCGGTACTTTCGTTATCTGGCTGATGCTTCGCAAGAAGAGCAGCGGTGAGGAGTACTGATCAATGTCTTACGAATACATGACAGGTATGGCTCGGGGTTTGGGGACTGAGCCAGATATGGATTTTCTAACACCGGAACAGGCTGAAGAACAACGATTGTGGGATTTGATCAATCGCGCTTCCGGTGAAGCTCAATCGGGCGATGTTCTTCGACCCCTTCCCTCTGAGCTTCAAGAGCCAGAACAGGGAACACCGCCTGCAGAAAAAGAAACCTGGTGGACTGGTGATGTCGAGGGGATGGTCTCTTCGTTTTTTAACAAGCTCGGCATTGGACAGCAGGCTAATTCAGAGGCTCAAAACGTGGCCCGTGAAGCTGCTGGCGAGACACAGGGGCCGACATCTCTCAATGAGGTGACCGGTGGTGGTCAGCCTCCTCGGGTCGATGTAGAAGGCCAAGAGTCGAGTGGCAACGGTGATGACGAGCCCTGGTATGTCCAATACGCTCCCCATATGGTCATTGGTGGTCTAGGGCTTGGCGCATCTTTGATGGCTCTAGCCATCATCATGAAGAAAAGGGACTGATCTATGGTTAAAGCAATCGTTAATCCACCAGCACCAGACCGCCGATACATCCAGCGGATGGGATGGAAGGGTGTCAACGTCATTAATGGCGTCGCGCCAACGGGTCAGTTCCCTAAAGCTGTCGGTGGTGGAATATTCGGACTCGAAGGCCAAGACAGCGGCGTGTTCGATGGTCCGATGGTACCGAACTCTGGTACCGGTATATTCTACAACGATTACGCCAAGGACACGACGGAGACAGCTCAGCGCGATCTCGAATGGCAGCTGCTCCGTCGACCCGGAAGACCGCTTTATCCTGGGTCGAGTTCTCGTGGAATCGTTTTGATCGGTCCGAGCATGGGCACGGACGATTCCGTGATTGGATCCAGAGACGGCGAGATTTTGGCAGAGATGCAAGCTAGGCAAGCTGCCGAAAGAGCAGAGGCCGCGAGACTCGAGCATGAGCGTCGCATGAGGAATTACAAGATCGTCGGTGGCGTAGCTGCGCTGGGTGCCGCTTATTTCGTTTTGCGCAAGATGCTCAAGCCTGCTCAGGAGGGCATGTGATGCGTCTGTTGCCAGGGCCTGCAAAGGTCCAAATGTACTTCGTGAAACCCCACGTCAAGCGTGGGGACTACCACCTGTTCATCAACCCCATTACGGGTCGACGTATGTGGGCGTACCCCCGGATGATGGGTGAGCGGAGATTTCCTGTCGTGTCGGCTCTCGGTACTGATGCCGCGGATTGGACTTCCATGTTTGATCCTCAGCGTCTGGTCGAGCAGGTCGACAGCACGCGGGAAGAAATCGGTCGGACGCAGACCTACCTCAAGCTGGCCATCGGGGCGAGTTTGATTACGTCTGCCGTCGCGATTTATGCGCTGATGCGTGGAGACCGGTAACGATGAGCGGTCAACAGCAATTAAACGTGCAAGAGTTCATCGATCAAGCATTCGACGCTGCTCAGCAGGTTCAGCAGCGAGCACAAGCAATTCAGGCGCAGAGCCAGGCGGTGCCTCCTCGGGCTCCGGTCGAAAACGCTGCGCCCATTCATGAAGCCGGGATGGCCGACAGGCTGTTCTGGGTCGGTTTGGGGGCCGTAGGCGCACTCGGCCTCGCCTACTTCCTGATTAGGAGAGGAGACTGAAAGATGTCGAATTATGAATACCAGAGGACACGGGGCGGCCTGGGATGGTTGCCGACGTTCACCTCTTACGGCCAGACGTTCCGCGGGCCATCGTGTGCTGGGGGTGGCAGGGTCGTCTGTGGCCGTACCGCCGAAAGCACGTTCATGACCAATCAGGGGTGCACGCCGACGACCGTTCAGACCGAGGCCGGTGGTGCGACCCGTCTCTGTTTCACCGGCGAGGGTCCAACCACGGACGCGAACGCGGGGACTGTGTGGTGCTGTCCTCCTGGTCGACCGGGGACAGAAGCTGCACCAGGGGCAGCGATTACGCAGCCGGGAGCCTCAAGAGCGGACATTCGAGAGCTGCAGTCCTGGGTCAACTCCATCGGGTGTGATGCGGGCACCGTCGATGGCAAATGGGGACCGAACACGGCTCGCGGTGTGCGGTGCGCCGAGGAGCGTGGCAACGCCACGGTGATCGCGGCGCAGTTCCCCTGGGTCGCCACGATGCGCGTGACGCCGACGGGGAGTGCTCGTCCCGAAACCTTCACCTTCGATCCCGGCAACACTGTCAAGACCCCCGAGCAGGTTGTTGCAGCGGGGAGCCCCGGTGGGAGCCGCGGCTCGGTCAGTAACTCTGGCTCGAACCAGGCTGACATCGAGGTTGACCGTCAGCAGCGCCAGCAGCGAGCCGGCGTGCTAGGTAGCATTCCTTGGTGGGGATGGGCGCTGATCGCGGCTGGTGGTGTTGGTCTTCTCGGCGTCGTTGGTTTGGTAGCTCTCGGCGATGACGAGGAAGATGACGACCTTGATTATTACGATGATCGTCGAAGCGACTGGTAGTCGATGAGACAACCTGTTCCAGCTTGGTTCCCTTGGGTATTCGCAGGTATTGGGTTTTTCTCGATTATTACAGCGAGTTCGATACTGACGAGTCCGAAAGGGCAGCGGGCATTGGCTCGCATTCGAAGAAGGTTTTAGCCCCAAAGAAGTAAACGTTCTTTGGGT
>CAYTDU010000718.1:0-3364 GCA_964436395.1 uncultured Gemmatimonadaceae bacterium
GTGTTTTCAGCCGATCCGTGCAGTCCCGACTACGTGCCCTGGAGCAGCTCCGTAATCGGTCCGGAAGGAGGCGTGGTAACATATTCCTTGCCAAACACCGAGGAAACCGGGCTCCAGGTGCGAGTTCCTGCCGGTGCATGGACGGCGTGTTGGGAAGTTGAGATCAATTCGATCTCCTTCTGGGACACGCCGGACTATCCGGACGGGTTTGAGCCATACGACAGGCCGTTGCCGACCGGCTTCATAGAGATCTCCGTATTCCGCCAGGACGAAAACTTGGTGCAAACCTTTGCACCCGACTCGATGTATATGGAGTTGTCATTCCCGCTCCACAGCATCCCGAACAACGACGGGGAGATATTCTCCACGTTCTACTACGATAGCACTGCAGGAAGCTGGCGGGTTGAGCTGCCGGACGATCAAAACGAATCCGAATTGATAGTGCGTACCAGCAGCTGGAGGCGACCGTGGTCGTGGGGGCGGATCGACCTGGAGGAAGTCGACTACGAGGAGCACTTGGCACCGGTGTTAGAGGAGGAAATCGGCACCGAGATCTGGAACGACATCCAGTACACGCTGGACAGCATTTACGATGCGGCCATGCAAGATCGAATGGAACTCACCTGCATAGCTCTCACATTTGCCGAAGCAACGTTCGAGAGTTTTCGGGATCAGGCTGCGGAGAATGTCGAACTGTACCAGGCATACATCGACTGCGGCGATTGCAATCCCATTACTCCCGAGTTCTATACGGGATTGAAGCAGTACGTGCTGCTCAACGTCGAGGCGATGGCTTTGGACTTGTTCACTGATGCAATCCCGGGACGCCTCTGGTACCTCAAGCTGTTTGGTAAAGCCTATGTTCTTGCACTGCAAGCCATGGCTAGGAGCCTTCCTTGTGACTACGAGTGTTTCTGGAACGAGGCGCCGCCGGGGATTTACCTCAACGCAGCGGCGTACTACGTGTCTGTTCTGATAATTGAAGTCATCCAACGCTACGAGAGTTCTGGATACATCAATTGTCCTGGTGGAACACCGCCGTCCCCTCCGGTACCGGTTTCTCGAGTCTTCGGCACCACGGGTGGCGCGACAGCATGTGTAGTTGAAAACCTCACCGTACCTTCGGACTTCCAATCTGTGCGGAGACCTCAATGATCCGTTTCACCACATTTGCGGCACTGCTCGCTTGCACGTTGCTTCCGACCTCGACCTTTGCGCAGACTCTGTACAGACTTCGGCCTGGGGCTCGTATCAGTGTCTACGCTCCATCCGTTTCGGACCAGCCGACCGCGGGGACGCTCGAAGGCCTCGATGCGACGGGCCTGCGCCTCACTCGGGCTGACGGAACCACCCTCACCGTGCGGCGCAATGATATTGCTCGGATGCACGTTAGCACGGGTATGCGCTCCCACACGCTCACCGGCACCGGCATAGGAGCACTCTCCGGCCTTGCACTCGGCGGGGCCATGGTGATCTTTGGCGCCGCGTCAGACAGCGATTCGGACATCGATAGCCTAGACAGAGCGGTGTACACTGCTGTGATGGTTGTGACCACGGCGGGAGGGGCCGTTCTCGGCACTATCATCGGTGCTCTGACTCAAACCGAAAACTGGGAAGAGGTAGCTCCTTCGCGCTTGCAATGGCGACTAGCCCCCACGATTGACGGAGGCATGAGCTTCGGTTTTGCGCTGAGGATTTGAGGCTCCCCTCTATCGCAATCACCATATACCCTAGACGTTTGCAGAAGATGGGGGTATTCATAGCGTAGAAATCGGGACCGAGGACACCGCCTGTGCCCGAAACACTCGACCGCTTGAAGACCGCCCTCGCCGACCGCTACCTCATCGAGCGGGAGATCGGCCGTGGCGGTATGGCGATGGTCTATCTTGCGCACGACGTCAAGCATGACCGCAAGGTCGCTGTGAAAGTCCTTCGCCCTGAACTTTCCGCTTCAATCGGCGCAGATCGTTTTCTTCGGGAAATCAAGATTGCCGCGAGTCTCAACCACCCCCATATTCTGCCACTGCTGGATTCCGGAGCCGCCGAGGAACGACCGTCCGACCGTCCGTCTGATCGTCCTCCCGCCTTCTTGTACTACGTTATGCCGCATGTCGAAGGTGAATCGCTGCGTGAGAAGTTGTCGGAAGAGGGCGAGTTACCCGTCTTAGATGCGGTGCGGATGCTCCGCGACATAACCGATGCCCTCGCCCACGCTCACGAGCACGGAGTTGTGCACAGAGACATCAAGCCCGAAAACATCATGATCTCCGGACGGCACGCCTTCATGATGGATTTCGGAGTTGCGAAGGCATTGAGCGAAGCTACCGAGAGAGGGGTCACAGACCCGGGGTCGGCCGTAGGCACGCCCGACTATATGGCGCCCGAACAAGCCGGCGGTGATTCCCAAACGGATTGTCGAGCGGACATCTATGCCGTGGGCGCAGTCGCATACGAGGTGTTGACCGGGCAGCCGCCGTTTGTCAGGGAGTCTCGTCAGGATACTATCGCCGCCCACGCTTTGGCGCCGGCGGAGCCCTTGACGAACCTGAGGGCAGAAGTGCCGCCCGGTCTCGAAGCGCTGACCTTGCGGTGTTTGGAGAAAGAACCGGCTGATCGCTGGCAGCGCGCCGACGCTATGCTGCCGCATTTAGATGAGCTCATCGCGACGCCGAGTGGCGGGGTTACTCCTGTTCCGAGTTTGGTCCGCGCGGCCGGCGGCGAGCGATCCTGGTGGAGCAAAAAGAAGCCGTTGGGTGCTCTTGCGGTCGGGGCTGCCGTCATCGTTGCGACGAGCTGGGTGGCGCATTCGCGAGGCTCAACTCGCATAGCTGTTCTCTCCCCAACTCACATTGGCAGCGAAGAAACTCGCTACGTATCGGAGGGGCTGGCCGACGAGGTCAACAACCTGTTGGTGGGATTGGACGGGCTCGAAGTGAAAGGACGTGTCGGTGCCGAGCGTTATGTGGGAACTACGACGCCGGACGAGCAGATCGGGAGAGAGTTGAATGTTGACTACTTGTTGCGAATGCGCGTCCGCACACAGGGGTCGGGAGAGATCAGGGCAGCCGCCGAGTTGATCGACGCAGAAGACGGAGTGGCGGTGTGGTCTGACATCTATGATGTAGGGTCGGATCTTCAACAGGTCTTCGACGTACACAGCCGTATCGCTAGAGGTGTTGCCTCCGCATTGCACCTGGAAGAATCGGCGGGAACATCCAATCAGAGGGCAAATCCCCCGACTGAAGACGCAGAAGCGTATGACTTGTATCGACGTGCTCGCTATCGTGCGGCCAAGCGCACGCCGGAAGACTTGCGGGTTGCTGCTGGCCTATATCGGCAATCGATTCAATTGGATTCCGGCTTT
>CAYTDU010000719.1:0-3364 GCA_964436395.1 uncultured Gemmatimonadaceae bacterium
GATCTCGAGGGACGTGCTGTCGAGAATCGCGTGAGCTAAACAGATAACGCTTTAGCTGAACAGATAGCGCTGGCAGTTGGCGAAAATCCGCGATCAACGGGGTACTTTGTCGCGTTTCCCAATGTCGACTATCAGGTCGTCCAGCGAACGCTTCGGGATGTGGTGTACTCCGTCGTCGTCCCGCCAATACTTGATGTCGCCGTCGGAGGCAACAGTCTCAATTCGCACAGTTTCGGCCGGTCTGCCTAGAGCCAACACCAAGAGGATTTCGAGGTGAGGTGAAAGGCCAAGCGCCTCACTCAATTCCTTTCGGCGTATCGATCCCATGATGCAACCGCCGAGATCTAGCTCTGCAGCGCCGAGCATGATGCTCTGCGCTGCAATACCGTGGTCGCATCCAGCATCCTTTTGGACTCGAGTGTCCAGAAGGATGACTACGTAAGCCGATGGTTTCTCTCCGTCTGTGGGTCCATTCCAATCCTTTAGGTATCCCGCCCAGCTGAGAGTCGAAAATATCTTCGCGTTCGTCGCAGGATCATTCGATATAACGAACTTCAATGGTTGGGCATTGGAACCTGACGCTGATAACCTTGCTAAGTCGACGAGCTCCCGCAGTGTTTCGGTGTTGATCCTCACGTCTTCGATGAAACGTCTGTAGCTTCTATTCTTCCGCACCAGACCGTGCAGCATCTCGGCGTCCTTCCGGATTGTTTGTAGGTTGCGTTGGAGAAGTTGTCTACCGGCCTATGGGTATCGATCCCGATATCGTTCCACCCGCTCGGCGAGGTTCCTTGGGCGTGTCCTTATGAGTTTGCCCTCGAGAGTCACGTAGATGGTGGCGGTTCTCACGCCAGGCAACTCGGTTGGTCCGTAGGTGTAAACCCACGCTCTGGGATGCCCGTCCAGCTCCTCGACTCCCTTGAGATTAAGCTCGATTGTCCGCTCACCCATGAACGTAGGGCTCGGTCCCACCACCTTGCCTGCGGCTGCTCGGCTACCCGCGTACGATGCCCCATACAATAGGCCAAAGACAAGCCCAAGGACCAGGATAATCTTCAGGAGGCGAATCATGGCTACTCCCATTCTGGCTATTCACTGCCGTACATTCGCATAAGATACCGCTTAACCTCTTTTGCTCCAACGGTTTCGGAATGAACAGCGAAAATCCTCAGGCGCCAACGCGCCTTTTCGGCACACACCTTGGCACGGTCGCGCAGTACTCGTCGTACCGCCTGCCGAAGCGCTGCCTCAGTTCCCGTTCTTCGAGGATCACTACCATATAGAGAGCTGGTATTGAAAGAAGGGTTGCGACATATGACGCGAGAAAGTTCGCAAAGAGTGCGTAAGCGACGACGAAAAGGAGAAACTCGACGTATCGAGGGTGCCGGATTCTTCCGTAGATGCCCTCTGTGAGGAGTGTCCCTGGTTCGTTGTCACGCGATAGCTCCTGTATACCAGTCAGGATGGCGTTTGTGAGGTACTGGCGGCGTTTTCTCTGGATGACCACTGCGGTGTAAATGCAAATAGCGGCAACCACGATCAATGGTATGCTGGTGCCGAACTCTACGGCAAGTAACGGCTTGCGCAGAAGAAACGCCGCAACCATGAGCCCGATGACCACGGGACTCAGAAAAACGTAAGTCCAGACAGCCCCGAGTCTACGCCAGAACTTGGCAAAGGGATGGATGAAATACCAAAGCACTATGCCGGGAGGCAATGCCACGAGCACGAGGAGAGCTACGTAATACCTGATCGAATACATGAGGTATAGGCTCCTCTATTTCGGTACGCATCTCTCGCTCATGCCCGTAGACGTTTGTGAGCTAACTTAGAAGTTAGTAAACTAACTACTACACATGGCTTCGGCCATAGCGTTCAGTTCTTCGACCTCCGCCAAATTCGGCAGAATCAGCGGCAATCCTGCCTTTGTCTCAGTGAGTACTTCTGTGGTTTTGAGCCCATTCCCGGTGATGTAAACGACTACTTCGTCGGTACTCTGTAGTCGACCGACATCGGCGAGTGTTTTTGCGCCAGCCATCGCAACGCCACCAGCCGTCTCGGTGAATACTCCGGCGTGTTCTGCAAGCAGCCGAATACCGCTGACCAGAGCCTCGTCGGACACCGCCGCCGCCCATCCGCCGGTCTCTCTGATAGTGGTGGCTGCCCCAGCCCCGTCCATCGGATTACCAATGGCGATCGATCGAGCAACCGTATTAGGGATCTCCGGCACTATCCTGTTGCTGCCGCTTTCGACCATGCGCACAATTGGCGCGCACCCGGAGGCCTGGGCCCCGTATACCCTCGGAACCCGCCCCTCAACGATCCCGTCGGCTATGAACTCTCCAAAGCCCTTGTGGAGTTTCGTGACCAAGCAGCCCCCAGCCATCGGTGCAACGACTGCAGTAGGTAAACGCCATCCCAGTTGTTCCACCGTTTCAAATGCCAGCGTTTTTGACCCCTCACCGTAGTAGCTGCGGAGATTGATGTTGACCATGCCCCATCCAAACCTGTCGGCAGCCTGTCGACATAATCCGTAAACATCATCGAATGTTCCGGACACGCGTACGAGTCTGGAGTTGTACACTGCCGTTCCGATGACTTTGCCCGTCTCAATTGTGTCGGGGATGAAAACCCAGACGGGGATGCCTGCGCGGGTCGCCTGCGCAGCTAGGGCGTTGGCGAGATTCCCGGTCGAGGCACAGCCGACAGCTTCGAGACCCAATGCGCTCGCAGCATTGAGTGCCGTTGCGACAACTCGGTCTTTGAAGGAGAGGGTCGGGAATTGGACGGCATCGTTCTTGATCCAAAACCGCTTCACACGCAACAGCCGAGCGAGTGAAGGGACCTCGATCAACGGTGTGAACCCTACCTCCTTCGAGTGGATTGGTTCTCCCGTGAGTGGCAGCCATTCTTGATATCGCCACAACGAAGGCGCGCGCCCTGCGATTGTTTCTCTGTCCGGCCGCGTCCTGTTGGGATCGTATGCAGGTTCGACGGGCCCGGAACACAATGGGCACGCCGCTGTGGCACGGGCATCAGATGTTTCGCCGCACTGGCGACATCGGAGCGGCAACGCTCGGAGGGATAGGTAGATCATGTCGTGCCTCCCGCCAACACGTTGCGGCGCTGCTGGATCGCGACTTCCTCTTCCGTCCCAATGGGGTAGGCGTGTTCTGGTCCCGGGAACCTCCGTGTCCTCACCTCGTCAGCATAGGAGCGGAATGCCCCTTCAATCACCTGGTCGAGATCTGCGTAGCGCTTCACGAACTTCGGCTTTATGTCCCCCACGAACGAACCGAGGATGTCGTGGGATATGACGAGCTGTCCGTCGACGTGAGGCACCGCGCCTATTCAGTACAGGGGG
>CAYTDU010000720.1:0-3363 GCA_964436395.1 uncultured Gemmatimonadaceae bacterium
CAGTCGGCTTCCAAGCCAACCGACGTCTGTTGGACGTCCAACGAATCAGCCACGACCCCACTGTCGGCGAAGACGCGTTTCGTCGGGTGACCCAACCGACGGAGGTGGACGGCCAGCGGGCCTCCGCCCTGCGCTATGGTGATCCAACCGTATTGGCGTTATTTGGTGCTTTGCTCTGCTTCCATCTGTTGCCACGAGGGTTCTCCAATCGCGATCTCCGGGAGCGACTCGCTCCCCTGCTGGGCAAAGATCCCAGCCAAATCACCCCGGGCCAGATGACCTATCAGTTGCGCCGCCTTCGCTTACACGGTCTTATCGTCCGTCAGCCGCGAAGGCACCGTTACCTTCTGACCGACTTCGGCTTGCGTGTCACTCTGTTCTTCACCCGCACCTACGCTCGGCTGCTTCGTCCCGGTTTGGCTCACATCACCGCCGGTTCTGAAATGGAGAGCAGTTCCTTACGTCGCGCTTTCGATCAAGTCGAATCCAGCATCCAGCAATGGATCGCCACCGAAAAGCTCGCAGCCTAAACCCAAACTTGACTCAATGACCGCAACTTCCGCAAGGCAAGTGCCCTAGCGTGGGAGACGTGTTTCCGGAACCACCTGGTTATTGCGACGCATTCATTCGCCAAATCATCCAGTTCACCAGTGCGGCAGAAGTAAACCAAACCAAGTAGGGAGCCAGCGAGAAGGTGGCTAGCACAGAACCGTTCCAGAAGGCTACAATCAGGCGGACCCTCGGATGGTGTATTCACAACGAGGCCACATGTCGTTTATCAAAGGCGAATTCGCCGAACAGGAACGCCCGTGCGTCAGCCCTGCTCCTTCTCCTTCATTTCACGTTTCCGCATCGGCATCGCGTCGATCACTTCGAAAATCTCATCAAGATCGATCTCGGTCTTACGCAGTTTCTCCGTTCCGTCTTTTCCGATAAGGACAAAAGTCGTGGTATCCGGCTCGACGTCAAATTCATTCCGTACTTTCTCAGCTGATGCCGGAGCGATGATCTCATCCCCGAGACGACTCTCACCTTCCTCAAACACTTCGACCAACAGGAGATCGCGATCAGACGCGCCTTCACGACGACCGTCCCACTCCCGTCGAAAGCTCTGGTACTTCGTGTCGCTTTGTGACTTCACGAAGGCGATCACAATTCGGTTCTTCCAGAGATAGTCGGCTAGATTCAGCTCTTGCGGCCGTTGGGCACCAGGTACCGTTAAAGGTTCTGCCGATTCGGCCTGTTTAGCCAGTTCTGTCTCGATAATCGAAATCAGCTCGGGGGCATCCGGCTTCGTGCCTGATCCGAACCGTGCGACGACGAACCCGTTTCGGTCAAGGATGAATTTCTCGAAGTTCCACCCGATTTTTCCAGCGCCTTTCGGTTTCGTGTCCAGCGACGTCAGCAGGCGATAGAGGTCGCACGCGTTCTTACCCTTCACCTCCACCTTGGCAAACATGTCGAACGTGACTCCGTAGTTCAACCGGCAGAACTGCCTGATCTCTTCGGCGGAACCCGGCTCTTGTCCGAGGAATTGGTTACAGGGAAACCCGAGGATCGCGAGTCCCTGTTCCGCGTACTTCTCGTGGAGTGCCTGCAATTGCTCGTACTGGGACGTGTAACCGCACTTGCTGGCGACATTGACGATCATAACGACCTTGCCCGCATACGTGGCGAGATCGACTTCCTGACCATCGAGCGACTCCATTTTGAATCGCAGCGCCGTCTTTTCCTGCTGCTTAGGATCCACCCCCTTGCCGCATCCCCAAATCATGATTACGACTCCCATCAGCAGTAAAGCAATCAACCGATTCATTGCATTTGCACCTGTTTGGAGTGTTTTGGCGTCGTCGACGTTAGTCAGACGAGCCATGAGCCACTAACTATTGTGTGAGAAGACTGTTTCAAGATGCCCCGGCAGTCTCGTTGTGGATCCAAGAACGGTTCCGCGGAGGACGTACCCTTTCCAACCGCTAACGACAACGCCCGGCTTTCCAGTTCACGTGGCACCCACACATCAGGAACAAAGGCGGTTTCCCTATCACATTTCAGAGCGTTGAACATCTTTCCCAAATTCGGCCAACTGTTTCCGACAGCCCTTCAGCCATTCATACGTCACCACTAGCTCTGAACCGATGCCTGGAACAGGCTTTCTGTACTGTGCTACATCATAGTTGCCCACCAAGGTCCTGCCGGTCTATTTGATGTATTTGGAAAGGTATTCAGCAACGCCCTCAGTCGTGGGTTTCATTCCTTCCTTGCCTTCCTCCCAATTGGCTGGGCAAACGTCGCCACATGCCTCGTGGAAGCGAAGCGCGTCAAGCATTCGCAGGGCCTCGTCCACATTGCGTCCCAAAGGCAGGTCGTTCACAACGGCGTGTCGAACGATACCTTCTCGATCGATGAGGAAGAGCCCACGCAAGGCGACTGCACCGTTGAGCAGTACACCGTAACTCCCCGCGATGCTCTTGTCGAGATCTGCCACTAGAGGAAAACGTATCTGGCCGATCCCTCCGTTCTCTCGTGGAGTCCTTCGCCACGCCAAGTGCGTGTACTGCGAGTCTACGGACACACCCACGACCTGGCACTGGCGCTCCTTGAAATCCTCAATTCGGTCGTCAAAAGCGATGATCTCTGTTGGACAAACAAAAGTAAAATCCAAAGGGTAGAATAGTAGAATTACGTATTTTCCGCGCAACGAGGCCAGACTGAACTCCTCTTCGAGGCCGTCATCCGCGGTGGCGGCTGTGGCGACGAAGTTCGGAGCTTCTTCGGTTACTAAGAACGACATGTCAATCCTCCTGTACTATGACCTAGTCAAACAGACGGGGCATCGGCCGTGATTACCACGGTTCCGATGCCCAACTCGTCTGGGAGTGTCAATCTGCGCGATTTCCTACTCGTTTTGTGGGTTCGCAGACTCGTCGACGCAGATCATCTTAAGCTGCTCCTCCGTCGGATTCTCCAACCTTTTCAGAGACTCCACGGGGCAGAGATACGTGTTTCCTGAATCGGACTTGATCCATTTGACACCCAGTTCGCGCTTGAACTCGTTGAGTTCTTCCGGCATGGCTTTCTCCTTGCTATCGCAGTTTCTAATAGTCTGAACGCCTAGACCGAATCTAGCTGTCGTGGTCTAGACAACACAACCTTGCTTTAGGCGGCTCGTGGGAGTGGTTTGGCCAAATTACTTTCTGGTCGAACGCATCATCCCACCGGAGCCGTCGTAAACACTTCTTCTCTCGGGTTGCCGACACATCGTCTGAAATGCTTCCGGACGTTGCCGACGCAAAATCACAATCCATCGCCTTGTGGCCGCAGCGCCTCCGATCGTTCTCTTTCTATCTCAGCTCGGACCATATC
>CAYTDU010000721.1:0-3355 GCA_964436395.1 uncultured Gemmatimonadaceae bacterium
TTAAGTCCCGGACGGTCCTGAAGCGGCGTTTGGTAGGTCCAGCGGCAGATGTCCTCGTTGTCGCCGATGTACATGCACTCGTTGTCGGCGGGGTCGCGGCCGGTAGCGTAGTCGTCGGGACTCATGTACTTCTCGCCGACCAGGTAAGTGTTGGTGGCCCCGTCGCTTACCTCACCTTCGGTGATGAGGCTTCCGGTGAAGACGATGCCGTTGGCCATCGCGCTGAGGCTGGCGTCTCCCGATTCCATTGCCACCTCGACTGCCTGATTGGCATTTTCCAAAGCGCGGTCCAGGTCATGCTCTTCGCGATACGCAATTCCGAGGTTGTGGAGTACCTCGGCCATTCCTCTGCTCAAACCCGCCTGTTGAAATGCTGCAAGCGCCATCGTATAGGAGCCCACAGCCTGGGCGTGAAGTCCTCGCATGCTGTTTATGATTCCGAGATTGTTAGAGCACTTGCCGACGGAGGTGTAATCACCGTCGCGCTCAGCGGAAGCCAAGGCAAGGGAGAAGAACCCGGCAGCCTCTTCTATATGACCACTGACGAGAGCCATTGCCCCACGGGCATTGAGAGCATCAGCCTCAATCGCCAAGTCTCCGCGAGTCCGAGACCGCTCGAGTGCCAATTCTACCCACTCCTTGCCATCCGCATGCCTGCCGAGCCGGGCTTGTGCCGTTCCGTACAACAACGCCAGGGTCGGTGAGTCCTCGATCTGCTCACGCGGCCGCTCGCTCAGGAAGTCCACCACCGCAGCGTTCTGACCGGTTTCGGCTAATTGACGAGCCCTGTTCATATCATCGAGTGAAGTGAGCATATCTTACTCGACCTTTACCAGGAGACTGCGTACGTGGAGAAGTGGAATACGTGGGTCCTCAGCCACTTCTCGTCCATGTCGTGGTTTGACTCGATAGGGAACCAGAGTTCTCCCGTCTCGCGCTGGTGCCAGAGTCCGAGTTGTTCCTCTGGAACTTCATCATCATCTTCGGCTCCCCCGTACCATACTTCGAGAACGGCTGGAGTGTTCTCATTGAAGACCAGACCGGACGGCCCGAATTCCACGACGAACTCCGCTCTATCGATGCTCAACGAGATCAACACGGAATCACCAGTTGCGAACGGCGTTCCATCAGGCATCGAGCGCAATGCGGTTGCCGGAACGCTGAAGTGGAGGAACGTACCAGAGACATCGTTGTCGGCGTCAACATATTTGACTTCCACTTCCCGCAACTCGCCGCGCTTTGCCCAGAAGCTCAACTCGTACGTCTCGAGAGTTGGCATCTCGCCTGCGGATTGAGCAGCCACATGGAGCAGAGGCAACTCGCCAGGCGAAACAATGGACACCTGATGCTTGAGAGGGTGCAGTTCCTCTGTGCTGACTCCTGGACCAATCACCGAACCAAGTAGTTGCTGGTAGGGCTGATATGGAGGACCAGTGCCATCTGCGCACGACGCAATCAGTATTGCTGCGCCGAGCGGGAGAATGCGGCCGATTCGAGACATTATGCTTCTCCTGTTTGAGGACTTAATCGGGAATTCCTTCATTCGTCTAGCAAGCGTCTTAGGCGTTGGCGCGAAATTCCTAACTGCTTGGCTGCGTGGCTCCTGTTCCCATCGCAGATATCGATTGTGGCCCTTGCCGCCGCCGCTGTAATGGCATCTAACGGCGCAGGAAACGGTAGCGGTCCGCCGCCGGACGTTGGCTCCACATCTGTCCGCGGGAGAAGCTCTTGGAGTTCGAGTTCGCCTGGAGGTGATAGCAGCAGCGCCCGTTCTATTCCGTTTCTGAGCTCTCTCACGTTGCCGGGCCAGTGATAACCCTGTAGGAGCTGGCGCGCATCGGCCGATAGCTTTGGCACTGGAAGGCCATGGTGCTCGGCCAGGTATGTCAACAGCGATTCCGCGATTAGCGTCGCGTCCTCGCCCCGTTCTCGCAACGGTGGCAATGTCAAGGTGATGACACCGAGACGATAGTACAGGTCCTGTCGAAACGTCCCGTTCTTGAGTGCTACCTTGAGGTCTTCGTTTGTCGCCGCGATGATTCGAACGTTAGCATTTCTCTCACGCGTTCCGCCAACGCGACGGATCCTGCCGTCCTGCAACACGCGGAGGAGTTTGGCCTGAAGCGTCACTGGAAGCGTGCCGACCTCATCCAAAAAGAGACTTCCTCCCTCCGCGACCTCGAACAGGCCCGGTTTAGACGAGTGTGCGTCCGTAAACGCCCCGCGCTCGTGTCCGAATAGCTCTGATTCGATGAGGTTGTCGGGCAGGGCGGAACAGTTGACCGGTACGAATGGGGCCCCGCGTCGATCACTCCCTTCGTGAATTGCCCGAGCGAGCAATTCCTTTCCGGTCCCGGTTTCGCCAACGATCAAAACTGTGGCGTCAGCATGTGGCAGCACCCTCGCCGCTCGATTCAAAGAATCCTTCAAGGAAGGGCTCTCACCAATTATCTGAGCAAAGGCTTCAACTTTGGGGCCCTGATTCCTCGATGCTTCACGTTCGACCGCCTCGAGATGGCGCTCCACAGCTGACCTCAGCGCATTCCTCGCCAGTTCGAGATCCTCAGGGAATGCGAAGTAGTCGTTTGCGCCGCGAGCAACTATCTGAATTCCTGTTCGTCTTCTTCTGTCGAACCCAACAACAAAAAGAGGAAGGCCGGCAGGGCGATCGTTTGCATCCAGCCAGTCGAGCCCGTCACGCTCCGCACCGCCCGCTGCAACGACTACTGCGGCTGTGGCTGAACCGTCCACAGAAAACTCGCCGTCGCCGTAGAACATGACTTCTGCGCCGACGTCGTTGGCGAGTTCGTCCCATACGCCTGAGAAGGATTCGGAGAGTTTCACTATCAGTATCCGCAGTTTGTCCACTTGCCCTCCAACGCAGGCTCTGTGCCTAGCTGGTACTGAATCGTAAACGCTTGTTTGACAATAGCTTAAGGCTAGAAGCTCTCAACCAACGACATGGGTTGTTTTGTGCCATCTGTACCATTTTGTACCACTACTTCCGGTTGATGCTACTCATCTTCCGGTTGATGCAACGCATGGTGCAATCTCTCAATTGATCTGAACATTGCCGCATTTCGTACGTATCTATGTGATCCGTTTTGTACCATTTCGCCCAATGTGGGAGTTGCCGAGATACCGGATGCACGGCTCGATGAATTGGGTCGCGTTATCGGTCCGGAGCGGGTCAGTCCCGCCACGGTCGAGTTTGTGGATATTGCCGGATTGGTTCGGGGCGCGCATCAAGGCGAGGGCCTGGGGAATGAGTTTCTTGGTCATATCCGAGCGTCGGCGGCCTTGGTTCACGTGGTCCGATGTTTTCACAACAGCGAGGTTGCACATATCACAGAGG
>CAYTDU010000722.1:0-3334 GCA_964436395.1 uncultured Gemmatimonadaceae bacterium
GCGTTTCTCCCCGACAACGAGGTGATTCGATCTGACATCCTCGACTATGCCGTCGAGATCGAATGGTTCGACACACACCTCGGCCGGATCTTATCCAAGCTCGAGCAGCTCGGTGAACTCGACAACACTTTGATTGTGGTGACCGGCGACAATGGAATGCCGTTTCCGCGCGCCAAGGCCAATTTGTACGAATACGGCACACATATGCCGCTGGCCATGCGGTGGGGCAACGTCATCAACCCCGGTCGACACGTTGAAGACCCGGTCAGCTTCATCGACTTCGCACCGACATTCTTGGAGGCAGCGGAGGTCTCGGTCCCACAGGAAATGACTGGCAGGAGTCTTATGGACGTTTTGCGTTCACCTGCCTCAGGCAATGTGGACGAGAACAGGATGTTCGTACTCACTGGAAGGGAACGCCACACACACGCGCGCGCGGACAACCTCGGCTATCCGGCTAGAGCGATCCGAACGAGAACGTTTCTATACATCTGGAATATGAAGCCCGATCGCTGGCCTGCCGGCGATCCGGACGGGTACTTCGACATCGACGCCTCACCCTCGAAGGATTGGATACTCACACATCAGACTGATCCAAGTGAGAGCAGGTACTTCGATCTAGCCTGTGGATTGCGCCCCGAGGAGGAGCTGTTCGACATTCGGGACGATCCTGCATGTCTGAACAATCTCGCCGAGGCGCCGGAACACTCGGCAACTAAGCAGATGCTCAGAATGCAGCTCGAAGAAGAACTACGACAGCAGGGAGATCCACGCGTCCTCGGTTACGGCGACATTTTTGATAGCTATCCCCGGTTCGCACACATGCGACCTCAACTCTTACCGGGCTTCGCGGAACGAGGGCAATATCACCCGGAGTATGCGGAGAGAGCACGGGCCGCGTTGGAGCGACTGAATAGATAGGCTGTCTGTCTACATACCGCCGACCGGCGTTCCATTGATCTTGAAAGCGTAGGCATACTTGCACGGCCGAGCTTCTTCGTTCTGAAGAACGCCCGGCAGTGTGATAGTCAATCCGCTCGACGCGTCGTACGACCATGATAGCGGCTGATCGTAGCCGAGCAGGTGGATATCCGACCCTTCCTCGGGCTGCACGTGACTCAAACTGAGTTCACGGCCGGGCCAGCCCAAACTCACGGCGTACACGTTATCGCCCACGTTCGTATACCTGATCGCCTCTCCGTCTTCGTAGAAATCCCAAAGGCGGCTTCCGTATATGGCCTCACTGTTCACGTCCATCCAGTCGCCCATCTCGGCAAGACGCTCGACACTCGCATCCGGAATCAATCCCTCGGCGGTGGGTCCCACGTTCAGGAGGTAGTTGCCGCCCTTGGCTGCAATGTCCACGAGATTGTGAATCAGCATCTCGGCCGACTTCCAGTTATCGTCGACTTCCTTGTATCCCCACGAGGTGTTCATCGTCATGCAGGATTCCCAATCCATGGTCGATGTGCCGTCGAGGATCTCCTGTTCCGGCGTTCCAAAGTCGCCAGCATACCGCTGATCGGTTCTAGTCATTCCCTGCATACCCTGACGACCCTTGTCCACCCGATTGTTGATGAGGATTGCCGGCTTCAGTGACCTGACCATGTTGTACATGTCGACGCCCATCTCGTGGGTCCACTCGGGAATCCACTCTCCGTCGAACCACAAAATCGCTGGGTCGTAGTTGATTACCAGGTCTGTCACTTGCGGAATCAGGTAGCTCTCCACGAAATCTGGAAAGTTCGGATTGATCTTCTCACTCGTGTTGTACGTGGGGAAGTGTGGACCCTGTGCGTCGGGATGGTGCCAGTCCATTATCGAGTGGTAGAACCCCAGGGGAATGCCGCCCCGCTCCGCCGCGTCGGCGAGTTCTCTCAAGATGTCGCGCCCGAACGGCGATGCGTCGATGATGTCGTAGTCGGACACTTCCGAGTCCCAGAGTCCGAAGCCGTCGTGGTGTTTCGACGTAATGACGATGTATTTCATTCCAGCATCGTTGGCAATGCGCACCCACTCGTCGGCGTCGAACAAAGTCGGGTTGAACTGCGCCGCAAACTCCTCGTACTCGGCTATTGGAATCTGCGCGGTGTTCATGATCCACTCACTCGCGCTCCGCACCGTGTCGCCCCTGTAGTTTCCCGCCGCTACCGCGTACGGGCCCCAGTGGACGAACATCCCAAACCGGGCATCCCGCCACCATTCCATGCGGGCGTCGAACTCTTCTCGAGATTCGTTGAGAAAATTCGGGGGAGGCGCGTTACAGGCCGACACTAGCAAACATGCGAGAACGAAAGAGCACAGTGAGAATACACTTGTCGCTTTCATGGGAACCACCCTCTTTGACCTAGAGATGACCGCTTCGGTAGTGATTCGGCAGGGAGAATCTGGACCCCGTGTTCCGTCTCTGCAACCCGTTCCGGCTGTGCGTCTCATTTCAGAAAATCCGCTACCGTCAGCATTAGCGCTCGAATGCACTGGGTGTAGATTATCACGCCGATATGACTACGAAGAATCCAACACCTGAGTACTTGGGAGTTGTCCCGAGACAGTTCCTTATCGCTTTCGTTCTCGTAACCGTCCTGTTCCCTCTCTGGGGATTCGCGAACGACGTCACCAACCCGATGGTGAAAGCGTTCTCGCGCATCCTCATGATGAGCAACTTCGAAGGATCGCTGGTGCAGTTTGCGTTTTATGGTGGCTACTTCGCCATGGCGTTTCCGGCGGCGCTGTTCATCAAGCGCTATTCCTACAAGGCGGGGATACTGGTAGGTCTTGCGCTCTACGCCACTGGTGCACTGCTCTTCATTCCGGGCAGTCTGGCCATGGTGTTCTGGCCGTTTCTGGTTGCGTACTTCATCCTCACCTGCGGACTCTCGTTTCTGGAGACGAGTGCCAACCCTTACATACTTGCGATGGGGTCGGAGAATACTGCTACCAGGCGCCTGAACTTCGCCCAGTCGTTCAACCCGATGGGTTCTCTCCTCGGGATGTTCGTTGCGCAGCAGTTCATTCTGGCGCGTCTCGACCCGGCCACTGCGTCCGAACGCGCGGCCATGGAAGCGGGGCAGCTTGCGGCACTCACTGCCAGCGATCTCGCAGTGGTGCGGGTTCCGTATATCAGCATTGCTTTCGTGATCGCGATTGTGTTTGCTGCGATCGCGATTACCAAAATGCCAAGGCGCGGTGAGGAGGAGAAATCTCTCGACGTCGGCCCGACGCTGCGACGACTCTTGCGCAACAGGCGATACGTGGGCGGCGTCGTAGCGCAATTCTTCTATGTCGGCGCCCAGATCATGTGTTGGACCTTCATAATCCACTACGGGACGATGGA
>CAYTDU010000723.1:0-3329 GCA_964436395.1 uncultured Gemmatimonadaceae bacterium
GATGCAATGCCCCCACTGTCGCGATTGCCGCGGCCACCTTGCCACCTACAACAAACGACCGGCGCTGGAATGCGAGCGATGCGGAGTCGTGTATGTTTATAACGTCTTGCTTAATTTTGACGTGACCGTCGTTCCCTGGAGCAACCCCGACACCGTCGACGACGAGGAGTAAACTAGCCGGTAGGACTCTCCGATTCATCAAGTGGACCGCCGGGGAATCGAACCCCGATCTCCTGGTTGCAAGCCAGGTGTCTTCCCGTTGGACGAGCAGCCCGTCAATCTCGTGTCGTATCAGTGACCAGAGTGGGGGTCGAACCCACAAATTCGCCACGCTCTCAACGTGACCGCTTTGCCAATTTGCGTACCTGGCCGATAAAGTCGCGGGCACGGGAGTTGAACCCGTGAGGCAAGGCTTATGAGACCTCGCTGAGCGCCGGCCCGCCCGCAATGTTGCAGATCCTGCTATCGAGCCGGTCTCACCGGCCGCATGAAAGCCAGTTGGACACCTGCCGCATCTGCCTTGGTTTTTTCTCACTCGCTCTCTAGTTGTGAAAATCAAAAGGTTGGCGCCCGTACCAACACTTCCTATGATTAGCTTGTCGTTGCTGCTTCGGCAGAATGGCAACCTGCGGTACTGGGTCAGGTCGGAAACGAAGCAGCCCACCGCAGGTTTTTTTGTGCCCAGAGTCTTCCTGCGTAGCTCCGTGTCGCCGCTAGTGGCCAAGGGGAGATTCGAACTCCCACGCCAGCTGATGGCACGACGTTCTGAGCGTCGCGTGTCTACCAGTTTCACCACATGGCCGTTTCGTTGTCGTGGAGTGCTAAGGTCACAGGCTTGCGGAAACAATGCCGTCTTCTTCCGGACTCGCGCCTGTCATCTCATGCCTTCCTACAAGTGGGTCGTGAAGGAATTGAACCTCTCGTCGCCCACCCCGCTTGTTTTGCGACAACTGCTTTACAGGCAGTCGCGAGGAGCACGACCCTAGTCGTTTTCTCTTTCTAATTTGCCAAAGAACTACCGGGTGCTATCCGCCTCTTCCCAAACTGGTCTCGGTGACAGCACTTGCTAGTAGCCAAGGGGAGATTTGCACTCCCACGTCCGTTGGACACGAAGGTTTGAGCTTCGCGCGTCTTCTGATTCCGCCACTTGGCCGTAGTTGCGTTCTTGTCCTGCGGGTTCCCAAAGCGGTGACGACGGGATTTGAACCCGCACGAGCGGATAGACAATCCACCATGCTGCCTGATTACATCACATCACCGTGACAGGTTTTCCTCGAACTCCTCCAGCCTTAGACCTCCTGCGTGACTCACCAGGCGAGCACTTCAGGCTGCCCCACGAGGACTTTCTTTTTGTATCTGCACTACCGTGTGTCGCCTATCGCTCCGCGAACGACTACCGCGTGCTGCCCGCCTCCTCGCTCTGGTCGGCGACAGCACTTGCTTCCTCGCCGGGCGTTGACCCGGACCGCTCTTCCTGCTGGCGTATCTGGGCATATTCAAGTAGTCCCGGATGGAATCGAACCATCATTTCCTGTTTGTAAGACAGGTGTCGTTGCCGCTGGACCACGGGACCGTTCGTAGCCTTGAGTCCTGAGACTGCAGACTTGAAAACGCTGGTTCATCCTCAGGTCCCACACCAAAGATCTCTTCAGCGGAAGGAGTGAGAGTCGAACTCACAAGGCGTTCGTCACGCTCGTCCGTTTTCAAGACGGCTGCCATCACCCATTGGCTTGTCCTTCCATTTTCTCGCGTCTCAGATCTCACACCTCACGATTATCAAGCTGCGGGAGTTGGAATCGAACCAACGCCTCCTGGTTCAGAGCCAGGCATCACCACCAACAGCAACTACCCCGCATTCAACACTTCCTTGACACGCACGATCTCAAAACGTTCACGCAAAAAGTGTCCTGTGGGAGTCGAACCCACCTCGCCGGATTGGAAGCCCGGAGCCTCTGCCGCTCGGCCAAGGACACATTAAAGCGGAAGGAAGCAACCGAGGACGACTGCCTAGTCGGCAGTCGACCGCAGGGCGGTAGATTGAAAAACGCAAGCTACCGCGTGTTGCCTTCATCCTCGCTAATCGCTCGGCGGCGACACTTGCTACCCTCAAGGCTCATTGCTCGACCGCTTTCGAGACGGCTGCCATCGCCAATTGGCTTGCCCTTCCGTTTAATGAAGCTCCGGTGGAAGGAATCGAACCTTCACTCGTCGGCTTAACAGGCCGCTGCCTTACCGTTTGGCCACACCGGATCAATTGAGTCAGGACGGGGAGAATTTGAGCCCCCTCGCCGCCACTCCTCCTAAGAGCGCCCAGCGAGAATCGAACTCGCACTTCCGCCATGGCAAGGCAGCAGGCTACCACTACATCATGGGCGCTTGTCATTCAATAAATTGCCAAAGATCAAAAGAGCATCGCGGATCATCCGCGTTAACTCATTCAAGTGGGACCACAGGGACTTGAACCCTGACCTCACCGGTTAAGAGCCGGGGATGCTGCCACTAACACCTCGGTCCCGCATTTATTTTGTTGTCTTCCTTGTCGAATCGGCGCGGTGAGAATCGAACTCACGACCTGCGTCTTATAAGGACGCCGCTCTCTCCACTGAGCTACGCGCCAGTGAGAGTAGGGTCGGAGGGAATCGAACCCACACCGTGCGGATTAAAAGTCCGCTGTGCTGCCAGTTACACCACGACCCTAAAGTTGGCCTGGTGTATCTGTTTCAATCGCACCGCAATCAACATCTGGTACTCCTCTTGGATCTCGCTCTTCGCTCCAAATGGTAGCCCTGAGAATTGAACTCAGCGCGACGCGGTTATCAGCCGCACCTGGGCCACCAGCCCTCGACTACCTTTTCAAGTCGGGAAGGTGGGATTCGAACCCACGATCTCGTGTTCCCAAAACACGCGGGATCGCCACTACCCTACATCCCGATTCTGTATCTACTGCTTCCGCCCTCAGCCTGTCTTCAGTACCCCGTAGGGGAATTGAACCCCAATCTGCGGATTGAAAGTCCGCTATCCTTAAGCCGTTAGACGAACGGGGCATGTTGTGCGCGTACACTCTGCGCTAGTGGACTGGGAGGCGCTCGAATCCTCGTCTCCGGCTTTTCAGACTGACGCCGACCAACGCTCTCGCGTCGGTGCCCGCGTCTCAGCTACCAGCCCCCACGTCAAACATTGAATTCAGTGTGAAACTCCATGAAAAAAGGCCCGGTGCCATGCGACACCGAGCCTTGGAAGGGCATAATCGGATGTCACATGCGCAAAGGATCATCCGGGGGTAGATTCGCGGCTTGCGCCCCGATACCCGTATCGAAACTATGCTGGTG
>CAYTDU010000724.1:0-3323 GCA_964436395.1 uncultured Gemmatimonadaceae bacterium
AACCGTTCGTACACCGCGTTGTAGAGTCCAAGCATCCGCCTCATGTATCCAGGTACCGCCTTGCCAAGCTTCTCTTCGGCGGTGAGACGTTCGAATTCGAGTTCTTTGGGTAGGTTCATATTCAGCTAACAAATAGGCTCTTGGTTGCGAAATCTGGATCACTGGTGAGGTTCACTCCGAGCTTGCGCAGGCCAGCTTCATCGCCCGGGGTAGGCATGTGCGTCATGTGAACTTCGCATCTGCGCAGCTCCTCGAGCCTGTCCAATGCCGCCTTGGCACCCGGGTTGGTGGTCGTGCTCACGGCCAGTGCAATCAGCACTTCATCCGCGTCCAGGCTGACGCGCTTGCCACCAAGCACATCGGTTTTCATGTGCCCCAGGGAATCGATCACTGATGGCGGCAGAAGATGCTCGTCGTCATGGATGCCGGCCAGGTGCTTGGTGGCGTTGAGTACCAGGCTGGCGGCAGCGTGCATCATTGGGGAGTTACAGCCCGTGACTATAGTTCCATCGTGCAGCTCAATGGCAGCTCCACAGTATATGCCGTCGTTGCCTTTACCTGTCACATGTGCTTGCTCTGCCGCCTTTCTAGCCGGTCCGACAACGACCCGACTCTCTGGCGTCAGATCGAGTCCATTCATGAGCATCTGGATGCGTTGCACTGCATCGTTGCCCACCAAACCCATGGCGCGCTCGCATGCGTATCGGAAATACCGGCGCACTATCTCCTGCCGACCCGCTTCTCTCACTACGTCGTCGTCGATTATCCCAAAGCCGGCGCGATTTACCCCCATATCGGTGGGCGACTTGTAGAACGACTCTTCGCCGGTGATCCGCTCTATGATCCTGCGCAGTAGCGGGAACGCGTCTATATCGCGGTTGTAATTCACCGTCTTTTCGTTGTAGGCCTCCAGGTGGAAATGGTCGATCTGGTTGACATCGTTCATCTCCGCCGTTGCAGCCTCATAGGCCGTGTTGACCGGATGCTTGAGCGCCAGGTTCCAAATGGGGAACGTCTCGAACTTCGCGTAACCGGAGTTCAGGCCTCTGCGGTGGTCGTGATATAGCTGTGAGAGACAGGTTGCGAGCTTACCGCTTCCCGGCCCGGGGCCGGTTACCACGACGATCGGTTTATCCGTGTCTATGTAATCGTTGGCGCCGTAGCCGGCTTCGCTCACGATAGTGTCGACATCGGTCGGATAGCCGCGCGTGAACTTGTGAGTGTATACCGTGATTCCGCGGTTTTCGAGTCGGTTCTTGAACGCAGTGGCGGCGGGCTGCTCATCGTACCGAGTGATCACAACAGCCCGGACCCTTACATCGCAGTCACCCAGATCGTCGATGAGTTTGAGTGCGTCAGCATCGTAGGTAATGCCGAAGTCAGCGCGCATCTTCTTCTTTTCTATGTCGCCGGCATAGATACAGAGCAGCACCTCGGCCTTGTCGTTCAGCTTCTGAAGCAGTCGCATCTTCACGTTGGGGTCAAACCCGGGCAGCACGCGTGACGCGTGGTAGTCAAACAGTAGTTTGCCGCCGAACTCGAGGTACAGTTTGTCGCTGAATCGCGCCACGCGCTCGTCGATCGCCGCGGTCTGTTCGGCAAGGTACTTCTCGTTGTCGAAGCCGATCTTCATGGTGGGTTCTGCTCCTAATATGTTGCCCTCGGCAGATTGCTGCCCACGGATCCTACTCCGCCTGCAGCGATTAGTCCACTCCGGTTCATGTCACTAACAAGAGGGTTGCTCGGCCTGCAACCTCGGGAGCGAGTTGCCGTAGTGCCGTTGATGGTTTTCTGTTATGGACCTTTCGCGACCTCAAACAAGAGGCACTTATGGTGAATATCCGACGCCTTCCAATCGTTTTCTCCGCATCTCTTCTGGCGCTCTCACTTACTGTTGGAATCTCCGCACAGACATTCGACCGTGCGGCGGTGGTTAGAGCTATTGACTCGATCGTAAACGAACCGATAGATGGAGGTCAGATCGCCGGAGCGTCAGTCGCCGCGGTTCACGGCACCGATACGATCATCATGAAGGCGTACGGTTACGCGGATCTCGAATATCATGTTCCGACACCGGATGGGGCGATATACGAGATTGGGTCCGTCACCAAACAGTTCACAGCGGCCGCAATCCTGCAGCTTGTTGCGGCGGGGTCGATCGATCTTGACGCGGTGTTCACAGAATACCTGCCGGACTACCCGGCGGAAGCGCACGGAATCACAGTGCGCCGGTTGATGGATCACACGTCAGGCATCAAGGGCTACACCGAGATGCCCGGTTTTGAATCGATCGCAACCCGCGCTCTGCCACGTGATTCCCTCGTTGTCATGTTCAGTGCCGCGCCCCTCGACTTTCGACCCGGCGACGCGATGATTTACAACAACTCGGCATACTTCCTCCTGGGATTGATAATCGAGGCCGTGACCGGTGAGACATATGAGGATTACGTCTCTGAACGCCTCTTTACCGCCGCAAATATGCCGGACTCGCGCTATTGCAGCAGCAACACAATCGTGGAGCGACGTGCGCACGGATACGATTTCGGCCCCGATGGGCTCGCAAGGAAAAGTTTCATCGATCACACATGGCCGTACTCGGCAGGATCTCTGTGCTCGACTGCGCGGGATCTGACTGCCTGGAATGAAGCACTACATGGTGACGGTGAAGGCGGATACATCCTGGATGCAGCCGGTTATCGAGAGCTGACCACACCGGGCTCTTTGAATGACGGCACTCAACTGCGATATGCCAAGGGCCTCGCCGTGTTCGAGACGGGCGGCCGCCGCGTAATCGGACACGGGGGCGGGATTCCCGGCTTCCTCTCCCAGGTGAACTACTACCCCGACGAGGATCTGTCCGTGGTAGTGTTGGTGAACTCAACGGGTCCTCCGGGCCCCGGCGCGATCGCAACGGAGATTGCCAGGCTGATACTCGGAGAACCGCCTGACGATCCCGTTCGGGAATACGCAGATGACGTTGAGATGCTTACAGGGGCCTATCGAGGTCCGGGACGCGGTGGTGAACTGACAATCACTGTCGATAAGGATCCGAGCGGGTTGACAGCTAGCGTGGGAGATGGAGAGGCTTTCCCGCTGCGTTTCGTCGAGGATTTGACTTTCGCAACGGACAACAATCTCTACACGTTCGTGGTTGAGGATGGGGAGGTGGTGAGGCTACTGGTGGATCAGCTCAGCGGCCTGTACGTGCTTACACCGGCCGGTGGGTGATTAGCCGGTCGTCTTCTCCGATGCCGTTCTCTCGATAGCGGTGCCGACAATGTAGCTCTTGTTGCCGAGTTTGACGCGACGGCCGGTCCAGGAAT
>CAYTDU010000725.1:0-3317 GCA_964436395.1 uncultured Gemmatimonadaceae bacterium
AATGGAAATGGCGGTATCGTCCTGCAAGCGACTCACCACCTCGCCGATACAGGTCGAGGCGACCACTCCCCGTAACTAGAAAGATGTACCCGTCGTGGAAACGGTCGTACGCACCTTTCAGATAACTACGCCAGTCCTTGTACTTGTGGATTTCATCGAGCACGACCAACGGTGTCGAGGTGTCGCGCCGCTCGATGCCCTGAAACAAGATTGTTTTTCAGTGCGTTGAAATTCAGACGCAGGGGTAACCACCCTCACATCACAATCCTCGAGGCCACCGGTTTGGCGGCTCACGACCGATCGCTGCCCAAAACATCCATCAGTCGCGTATTGATGAAAACGTTGTCTCGACCCAGCCGCTTCGCGGTCAGCAATCCGGCGTCCGCCATCTGGTGTAGGTACCGCGAGCAGGTGTGACGATTGCCGAGCCCCGCTTCCTGCAAATGGCGAATGCGGCAATAAGGCCGCACGAATGTCTGTTCGATCAAATCCTTTGAGTACATGTGCCTCGGCAACCGAACCCTCGCCTCGTCGAGCGTTTGCTCCAACAGGTGGTTCATGGCAAGTATCTGAGCGTGCGTCATGCCAGCCGTCTTGGCGACGCCGCGAAGTACGTAGAGCACCCACGGCTCCCACTCGGAAGCATCGGTGACCGCCCGCAGGCGACTGTAGTACTCGCTCTTGGTCTCGATGAAATAGCGGCTCAGGTAGAGAATCGGTTGATCGAGCAAACCGCAAAACACCAGGTAGAGGATTGCCAAGATGCGGCCGGTTCTGCCGTTGCCGTCATAGAACGGATGAATTGCCTCGAATTGGTAGTGAAGCAGCGCCATCTTGATGAGCGGGTCCAAGCCGTCATCTGAAGTGTTGCAGAACAGCTCTAGGTCTTGGAGCTTGCCGCGGATCAGAGATTCCCCCTCGGGTGGCGTGTAAGACACCTCGCCGGTCACCGCATTCACGATGCGCGTTCCCGGCAGCGCCCGAACGCCGGCCGTGTTGCCCTTGATCGTGTTGACCAGGCCCACCAGGAAGTTCGTGGTCAGCATGGGCCGTCGTCTGAGTTGCTCCGTCCCGTGCCATAGAGCACGATTGTAGTGCAGCACCTCGCGGGCCTGGGGACTCAACGATGCCTGCGCGTGGTCGACGCCGCGATACAACTCGTCGTTCGTCGTGAAGATGTTCTCGATCTCGGAGCTCGCTTTGGCTTCCTGAAGGCCAATCGTGTTGATCAAGATGGCCGGATTGGGCAGTACGGCACTCCGGCCCTTGAGTTCGGCAAGTAGCCGCGCTGCCTGAATTGTCGCTTGGAGGATCTCGGCCGAGTCCAAGTCGCAGCTTGGGGGAAGCGGCGGTAACTCATTGTACGGTACCTTTGGGTCAAACACGGTCATCTCCCGTCCAAACACTCTGGAACATGGTCGTTCCCCTCCGTATTTCGACCACGTCACAAGGAATATGGCTGTTCTGCGTCCACGTCAACCCCAGAATGGTCGAAATGTTTACAATTTCGACCATAACTCCTGCGCTGGGTCTCGTTTGTCCCCCAGCAGCCTGAGATCGGAGCGCCTCCCGCGTATTGCCACGTGGCGTGGCAAATATGGATGGGCAGAGCACCCGGCGCATAACCAATTCAGTGCAGAGCCTAATCTGCCCTTGCCCTCGCGCCTACCGCTTCCGTGCAACATCTTAGCGCATCATCAACGACGACCTTGATCGGCTGAAAACCGCATTGTCGGACAGATACGCCATCGAGCGCGAACTCGGCAGTGGCGGGATGGCTACGGTCTATCTCGCTCGGAATCTCAAGCACGAGCGCCAGGTCGCAATCAAGGTTCTCCGCCCCGAGTTGGCGGCGGCGTTGGGCACAAAACGCTTCCATCAAGAGATTAGGATTGCAGCTAATCTGAACCACCGGCACATCCTGCCACTCCTGGACAGCGGGCAGGCGGTCAGGCGATCAGGCGGTCAGCACGCCGGCCGAGTTCCTCTACTACGTCATGCCGTGCATCGAAGGTGAATCACTTCGTGAAAAGCTGGCCAAAGAAGGGGAGCTTCCCAGACGGTCCTCGAGAGTCAGTCGCTCCAACCAGTTGAGCTAGCGGGGTTAGGACGGATTGCGTAATGAGCGCCAACGAGTGGCGCAAGCTCTGCGTCCATCTTTCCGTCAACTGCAAAATAGTCAAGACGACTTTTCAGCCGACTGAGATCCGACCAGCGATAGAAGCACCACATCCGCACAGGTTGCACCTCTACCAGCTCTCGTCCAGTATCCATGCGTAAGCCGGCTGTACGCCTACATCATCGCCGGCATCCGCAGGCGCACCGTCAAGTGTGAGTGTGAGCAACTTCTTCTGCGCACGAGGAAACATCTCGCCGGCCTCGTGCAGTGCTCTCAACTCTCGGTTCGCGGTGCTGGGGTCACTGGCATCGGCACAGACCTGAACCAATTGCTCGTTTCCTTCCGGATCGCGTGCGAGGAAATCCACCTCGTATCCAGACGGAGTGCGCACGTAAGTCGTCTCGTTACGACGGCGCTCCAGCTCGACCAACACGGCAGTCTCCAAGGCGTGCCCCACGTTGCTCCGGCCGCTGCGATCGAACAGCGGTATCAACGCTGGATCTACCGAATAGGCTTTCCGTGGATTGACCATGCGCTGACGCTCTGAGGTCGATTCCATCCACACGATCCTCACCAAAAAACAGTCCTCGAGATAAAAGAGCAACTGATGAAGCGTGTCTTTCGAGATGGCGACGCCCTGGCTCTTGAGTGCGGCATAGAACTTCTCGACGCTGAAAGTCCCAGCGGCATTGCCGAGCAGGTGACGAACCAGCCAGCGCAGGCCCGTCACGTTGCTCACCTGGTGGCGTTCCACCACGTCTCGCAGCATCGCCACGTCCACGTAATCCTTCAACATTTGGTTCCGTGATGCGGCATCGAGGCCCTGCACCTCGGGAAAACCGCCAACGACAAGCCAGTCCGCAAAAGCCCTTTCGATGCGCGCGCGTTCGGCGGAGCTGAGAAAGTCCGGTGAGGCCGGCACCTCCCGCCCCTGATGTTTCAACACCTCGGTGAAACCGAACGGGTAGATCTGAACTTCCCACGCACGACCGCGTAAGGCTGTGGCTACTTCGCGCGACAGTAGCGCCGCCGATGAACCTGTCACGAAGATCTGGTTGTTGCCTATGTCAAGAAGCCTCCGCACAAAACGCTCCCAGTCCGGCACGAGCTGGATCTCGTCAAAACACCATAAGACATCCCCTGATTCCGCGAGGTCAGGAAATCGGCGGCTGTGCTCTTCCACCAGAAACCCCAGGTG
>CAYTDU010000726.1:0-3310 GCA_964436395.1 uncultured Gemmatimonadaceae bacterium
TAGCCTGCCGCCTGTTTCCGAAGATGTATACGGATCCAAACCAGGCGGTCCCATGGTAAAAGGCCGGCGTGACCTTTTAGGGTTCGATCCTGTGATCGAGGTAGACGGAGCAGCAATTCGCCACAACGTCGCTGAGGTTTCGCGGCTTTGTTCGGGTCGACCGATTATGGCGGTTGTGAAAAACAACGGGTACGGACTTGGCGTGGCCAACGTTGGCAGAATTCTGGACGGGATCGATGCGGTTGCTGGCTTGGCTGTGGTAAAGGCCGACGAGGCAATCGCTCTGCGAGACGCAGGAGTGCGTAAGCCGGTTCTGTTAATGGGGTTGTTCTCTGAGGCAGAAGGCGCAGAGTTGGCGGCTCGAAACATACATCTCGCGCCGTATACAGAGGGAATTCAACGGACGCTGGCGCGCTATGCTGATTCCCTGGGCCGCGAGATTCCAGTTCACCTCTACCTCGACACAGGAATGAACCGGGTTGGTGTGCCGTTCAGAAGGGCGATTCCGTGGATCGAGGCACTGGCAAGCGAACCGGGGGTCCGGATCGACGGCACGTTCATGTGCTTCGCTGAAGACGACGCGTTCGACCCGGTTCAAAAAACGCGGTTCTTGAATGTCGCAAGCGTGTCCAAGAACAGGGGGTTGGAACTCGGTCTGCTCCATGCGGCGTCATCACACGGGGTTTTCTTTCGGCCCAACGCGTTGCTCGACATGGTGCGGCCCGGCCTCGCGCTCTACGGTGCATATCCGGCTGGCGCCAAGGATTTGGGAATAGCGAGTCTGCGTCCTGCGTTCAACCTTCGTTGCCGTGTGGTGAGGGTGGAGCGTTTGGAGGCAGGTGATGGTGTGAGCTACGGTCAAAACTACATCGCAGAGCGTCCGACGTGGGTGGCTACATTGCCGGTGGGCCACGCCGACGGGTACCCGCGGGGTGCTGTGAATGGGTGTGAGGTACTGATCGCAAACCGACTGTTTAAGATCATAGGTGCGGTAAGTGCGAGCCACACGATTGTGGAAATTGGCGCTCAAAAATCCGTCGACATCGGCGCCGAGGTCACGTTGGTTGGCGCGGACGAACCCGCCGTGCATCCGAACACAATTGCTGAGCGAGCTGGAATTTCAGTTTACGACATTCTCATGCATTTGAGCGCTCGTTTATCGAGGCGGATTACAGGCACCTAGATGTGGGTTTTCACAACGACTTGCAACTAGCGTGACGCGGTTTTAACCTCTACCGTATAACCCTGCATGATTCCGAATGTCCCAGGGGAAAGGAGACGTACGTGATTCCTGGAAAGCGTGTAGTTCTGCCAACGATCGTGGCATTTATGGTTGCCGGGTGCTTGCCTGAGCAAGGTGAAACAGAGGTTGAAGAAGCACCGGCTGCGCCGCCGGACTCGACTCCAACGGTGGTGTTCGAAACAACCATGGGCCGGATCGTCATGGAACTGGACCAGCGTGCGGCGCCTGCGACCGTCACCAATTTCGTCCGTCATGTCAGCCAACAGTTCTACAAAGATTTGATTTTCCACCGCGTCAGGCCGGAATTCATGATCCAGACGGGCTTGCTGACACAAGCCTACGAACGTAGGCTCAGCCCTGCGGCCATGCTGATGAACGAAGGCGACAACGGCCTCTCAAACATGCGCGGTACGGTTGCGATGGCGCGCGGCTCTGATCCACACACTGCGAAGACTGAATTCTTCATCAACGTCGATGACAACCCGCAGCTCGATACGAGCGAAGATACTTGGGGTTACTGTGTCTTTGGCCGTGTGATCGAAGGCATGGACGTCGTAGACGAAATACGCCGCGTGCCGACCAGAGATCGCGGTACTCGAGAATCGGTACCGGTCGATGCGATCGTCATTGACACCGCCTATGTCGCAGTTGACGAGTCCGAATGGGCTACGGAAGAGACTGAAGCAGAGGGCGGAGTATAGGACGCTACCTCGCAACAAAGTTGCGAGTAGTACCAATGAGTGGTTAACAACATCAGCCCGCGACCGGGGTGCAGTTTGGTCGTGGGCTGTTTAAACCTTGCGCGGCAAAGCCGAGGTCGATTTGGGGGGCAATGCGATGTTCGAATTCAAACCACTGTCGCCGGAGGGTGTAGAAGCGGCGCTTGAAAGAGCTGAGCACTACAGGCTTCTCAACGAACCTCGCGAGGCCGAAAGCATCTGTCGCGACATATTGGCAATCGAACCCGACAATCAGCGCGCGACAATCCTGTTGATCTTGGCATTATCCGAGCAGTTGGGCGACGGCGGCGGGGAATATGAAGCAGAAGCTAGGGATCATTTGAAGAAGCTCAACTCTGAGTACGAGCGTAACTATTATGCCGGAATAGTATGTGAACGGCGAGCCAAGGAGTTACTGGCGCACGGCACGCTGGGTTCCGGCCCGATGGTTTACCACCTTCTCAGAGATGCAATGGCATGGTTCGAAAAAGCTGAAGACTGCAGCCCTCCGGGTAACGACGATTCCGTGCTGCGCTGGAATACATGCGCGCGCATCATTCTCAAAAACAGGTTGAGACCGCCGCCCGGCCCACCTGGAACATGAACCGGCTTTTGAACGTACTCCCCTATAACATCGTTTTGTCGAAAGTCAGCTGATGACTCCATGGGTGCAGCGGTTGTTGATAGTGAACATCGTGATGATGTTCGTCGTTCGGATCAGCAACGAGCTGACGTGGCTGTTTGCGTTCATACCGTCTCTGACATTGGTCCGGCCGTGGACGTTATTCACGTACATGTTTCTTCACGGCGGCTGGATGCACCTCATATTCAACATGATCGGGTTGTATTTCTTTGGGCCTCGGTTAGAGGATCGATTGGGGGGAAAGCGTTTTCTCCTACTGTACTTCCTGAGCGGCATCACCGGTGCGGTGTTGCATGTTCTTGGAGGTGTTGTAGGAGTCCTGCTGGCGGTGCCGTTCAACCCTTGGGTGCCAATGGTAGGAGCGTCTGGGGCAGTGTTTGGCATTTTGATGGGATTCGCCATGTATTGGCCGAGGGAACGGATCTATATCTGGGGCGTGCTGCCCGTCGAGGCGCGTGTTCTCGTCGCGGTACTGACGGTGGTGTCGCTCTACCTAGGTTGGCGGGGCGGTGGCAACGTGGCTCATTTCGCACATCTTGGTGGCTTTCTTGGCGGCTTTCTGTATTTGAAGTGGCATGAAAAGTCGTCGCCAGCGGCTAGGTTCCGAGCGAAAGCACAACCCAAAGCCAAGAAGATTTTGGACAGTGCCGCAGACGTTGCCAAGTGGCAGCGAATTCGCAGGGACGAAATGCACCCCGTGAACGT
>CAYTDU010000727.1:0-3309 GCA_964436395.1 uncultured Gemmatimonadaceae bacterium
CGCTCCGGAATTCCGCAAGGTCACCGCGCGTGTGAGACTCTCAGGTCATCGGTTCTTAGTGGTGGACGACAACGAAACGGCACGCCGCATTGTGCGCGAGGCGCTTGAACCACACGGTGCAACGGTGGACGAAGCTGACTGTGGAAATCGCGCTCTACAGCTCATGAAAGAGAGTGCACAAAGCAACGCCCCGTATGATGTGGTAGTCGTCGACACTGTGATGCCTGACGGCGACGGCTTCGAACTGGCAGCCAAGGTTGGTGCGGATCCATACCTCGCGGGCACCCGATTGATGATGTTGAGTTCAGAGGCGGCGGTCGAGGGAAGGAGGAAAGCAAGAGAATTCGGTATCAAGGCGTACCTCACTAAGCCGGCGTCGCGCACTGATTTGGTTGAAGCTGCGCAGGCGATACTTGGGTTGCGGGGACCGGGTGATAGGATCGAGCGCCGCTTGATCACGTCCGACTCGCTGGTTAACACAAGAGCGAAGGCTTCCGTGTTGCTGGCGGAGGACAACAAGACCAATCAACATATTGCTGTTGCGGTGTTGACCAAACGCGGACACGACGTCGACGTCGCAGAGACCGGGCTCGAGGCAATCGAGAAAATCAAATCAAAGCGTTACGACGTAGTGCTTATGGACATCCAGATGCCGCAGATGGACGGACTCGAGGCTACACGCGAGATCAGAAAGCTGCAGCAGTTCCAACAGTTGCCGATAGTTGCTCTGACTGCTCATGCGCTGGCGGAAGAACGCGAGCGTTGTCATGCAGCCGGAATGGACTACTTCGTGACCAAGCCGTTCAAACCGCACGAATTACATGATGCGGTGGAACGTTGGTTGAGCCCCTCCGCAAAAACTGACGACAGCAAGAGCGATCCAGATCCTGTGAGTACCAGGCGGGTTCGGGGAAGTTCGCCTGTTGATCTCGAAGCGTTTCGTTTTACAATGGCAGAGGCTGAGGCGGAAGAACTCGTGTCGGAAACCGTTGAGACCTACCTCGAGGAAGCGCCACGCAAGTTCGAAGCGATGATAAACGCGGCCGGTGTCCGAGACCATCAAGGAGTTGCCAAGGCTGCCCATGCTTTGAGGTCTTCTTCAGGAGCCATATTTGCCAAGCCACTAGAACTCTTGTTGCAGCAATTAGAGGAGGCGTGCAAGGCCCGCAATATGCAACTGGTTCACGAGCGTTTAGGATCCGTGCAAGCCGAGTTCGAGCGGGTCGTGGAGTTCTTGAAGAGCCAGCTGCAATGACCGCTAACTCTCCGGCTTGATCAACCCATACGCAAGGTGATAGTCTTCGTCATTGCGGACGCTCCCCTCTGAAAATCCACCACGAAACATCAGGGGGGCCTTTACCAGCAGCGTACCATCGCCAAAGAGATCCTGACCCATCACAAATCCGAAATCGCCTTCGGGCGTCATCCGAAATGACCGCCCGAAGTTCCCGTCCGCTCTTCGTTGGTCCAGATGGGAACAGTGGTTTTGCAGGAATGGCGGGAAAAAGAACAGTTGAACGCCAGTTCCGAATGTGGGTCCAAGTATCTCCATGCAACCTAGAATTGAGAGCTGCTGCCGTTGCCCAGATTCCAAAGGTCCAAGCTGTCGAGAACGGTACGTGAGGCGATATCGAGCAACCGGTGCGCTTCTGCCTCGCCCAGCAGTCCGTAATAAGTGAGTTCTGTTACACTCTCAGTGAAGACAGTTGCAGTAATCACAGCTGCACTCAGGTACGAACCGCGCCAATTTGGGTGATTCCAGTCAGCGCTGTGCAGGTAGTGTTGTTCCTGATTGTCTTCCAAAACATCCCGCCAGGCCCATCCGACTGGCGCGACGATTATGTCGAGCGAGTCGGACCAGGCTAACACATTGTCGCGGATTTTCTCCTGCATGTCCATGTACGTGTCAGTCATACCGCTTACCCAAGTCATGCCGTCCTCGAACGCCCACGGCATCATGTAGACAACTTTGGTCGCAGAGTGGTTCGCGTTGATTTTGCGTTTCAACTGCTGAAGTGCCGGGAAGACGGGATGGTACCCTGAGTTTGGAGTGATCAAGTGGTGATCCTCAGGATAAGCAGCGTTTTGGCACCCACCCTGGAGCACGACATAATCCCATTTTTGTTCCTCGATCGCGTTTGCCGTCCATTCATTTTCGGCGAAGAAATCGAGGTAGTTGCCGGAGAGCACGTTTCTCGTCACATAGACGGGTATTCCCGCATTGTCGGAGAGCTGCTCAAAAATTCCAGGCATGTCATTGGATTCGAAATAGCTGCTGCCAATGAACAATACGAGCAATTCTCCAGACTCGGGCTCGAGATGCTGCTGGTCCGGACCGGACACTCCGGCCATCGTGCACCCGAGCGCACCAGCGGAAGCCAACACAACCAATCTGGACCAAACTGCACTCTCGAGTCGTTTCGGAACTGCACCGATCAACATGAAGCGGTATTCCGCCTTTCTCGCTGGTTTTCGTCGTGAGGTGATCACCATTACCCGATGCGCGGCCGGATGATCCATCTCATCGTCGAACAGTTCCTTGCTGTCTCACATCGTTGTCAGGATCGCGCCAAGCCAGGCCGCTCAGGATCTCCGTGTGACACTGCGCAAGGAGCCGATGTGATCCAGCACACCGCGTATTGCCCCTATTGCCTATATCGTTCGCATACCGGCAAGGAAGGATCTGTAAATGGCAACCAAACACTGGGTCCGTCTGAGCGAGGACATCGACTGCGGCTTGCGCCGTGGCGGTTGGTATGAAGCCATCTCCATCAACAAGACTGAGGTTGTGCTCAAGCTCGATGGAAGGGTCAAGACATTTCCTCGCCATCACTTCGAGATTTCAACAACGGGGCCGACACGCTGGACCATCGTCACCCGAGCCGGCAACTCTGCCAGCATACCCAATAGATGGACCCAAGGCTACGCGGTATGTCCATCCTGCCGCTGGCGACAACTCCTTCTAGGTCAACCCAAGTCAATGCTTTGTGAAGGTTGCTACCAGGAATTCGAAATAGGTTGGGACGAGCCATACCTCAGAGCCAGCTGAGCGAGCGCCAAAGCTCGGTGCCCACTATCTTCAGTCATGCATAAGACTAGCGAGCACAAGTGACCCAATCCGTAATAAACGAACGTAGAAACGGCGAGCGACGGCACATGGTAGAACGTCGCGCGCCTCAACCCAGACGCGCAACGCTCAATCGGAGGAAGCGCGAGCGGCGGACGATGAACCTCAAGATCGCCCGTCGGGATCGGCGCCGTGCGTTGAACCGCCGTATTGCCGAACGCCGGCAGCTCGGTGAGCGCCGA
>CAYTDU010000728.1:0-3304 GCA_964436395.1 uncultured Gemmatimonadaceae bacterium
GCTCTGTTGCTTCGTCCGGCAATGTGGTTGGGACGTCCAGCACCAGCTTCATCCCGGTAGCATACCCGGCTTCGGCTAGAAGTTTTTTCGCTTTCTCCGGGTCGTGCGGATACGGTGCCACCGGATCGTAGCCGAAGTGGTTTGCAGTGAGCGGTCCGTTTAGAGGCTTTGCCGCACCGCGCATCACCGTGTCGATTAGTTCCTCGACATCCAACGCGTAGTTGAGTGCCCGACGAACCCTGGCATCAGCACAAACTCCAGAGCTGACCTTACAGATGAAGATGGCACATACAGTGCTCTGCGAAGTGACCACCTCCGCATGCGCTGATTCTGTGATCGTCTGCCTGCTGTCGGGGAGCACGTCAGACACTATGTCAGCTTCTCGAGCTAGCAGGGCCCAAATTCGGTCCTGTTCGTTCGGTACTCCGCGCCAGACCATTTCGTCGATATTCGGCCGGTTATCCCAATACTCGTCAAAGGCCTCCATGACAACCAGATCGTCACCGGCTTCAACCAACCGATACGGTCCGCTGCCAACCGCGGTGTTGGGGAGGCCGCTCAAGACACTCCGCGGGGCGACAGGCAAGTCGACGATCAGGTCCAACAGGTCCGCCATCGGTTCCGTCATGACGATCTCGACCGTGAGCCTGTCGTTGGCCTTCAAGACCGCGCCGTCGAGATAGCTGGCGTAGACTCCCGAGGTACCGAGCTCGCCTCCCATATTTGGATCGCGCACGCGTTCGAGTGTCTCTACGACGTCGTCACCTTCCAGAGTATCGCCGTTGTGGAACTTCACGTTGGGGCGAAGTTTGAACGTCCAGGTACGGGCATCTTCTTCGAGCGTCCAGCTTTCTGCCAACCCAGGGCAGTAGGTGCCATGTTGATCCCGACGTACGAGTGCCTCGTACATCGAAAACAGGATGCTGAGTCGGCTCCTGTCGTCACTCATCACGTGCGGGTCACCCACGTAAGCCCGAGGCTGCAATACTGTAAGTCGCGACATCAGCCTCCCAGCCCCAGCAACCGCTCGGGATTGGTCTTCACCAGTTTGCGGATATCATCTTCCGGGATGCCTAGATCCAGGAGACACGCAATGAACTCGCGGAGCCCCTCGACCGGCGGCGGGAGAGTGTACACACCGAAATCGGTACCGATGATGCACTGCTCCGCCCCCAATTGCTGAATCTGCTCGGCCACCAACCTGACACCGCCGGCAGGTTCTTCGGCCATGCCTTCGTCCATGGACGAATACTCTCTCTCCACGTAGTAGTGAGTCTTGGGAATTGGTGTCGTGTGTGTGTACGCCGCGAGTGTGTACTCCAAAAACGCTCCCTTGCTTGCCATGTAACGAAGCTGCTCCAAGCCCGCGATCTTCGTCACACTGCTCGAGACCAAGACCTTCTTTATTCCGTACTCCTCGGCGAGATCGACCACGCGCACCGCCTCTTCCACGGACACATGCCCGGTTCCCAAGTAGGTTTGCGGATAGCTCGCGATTAACTGAACGATCTCGTCTAGCTGCGGGCCCAAAGGCTCATCTATGGGCACGCGAATGGCCCGGTCCAACTCTTCCGTCTTGAACTTGGGATACAGCTCACTCAGGGGAACGAAGTTGCCATCCACCACACGACCTTCGCGGGCCGCCTGGAAATACGTCGAATGCGCACCGAAATCGATGAACTTTGCGCCGTCTCCATATTCCAGCGCAGTCTTCACGGCGCGCGGGTTCACGCCCCCGTAAATGGTGTTCATGATGAGTCCGCCGAACGCCCTGAAATCGGGAACGACACGGTTGACCAACCAGGCGGTACCATTGGTCATTTCGAAGACGTCCATGAACACGATGGCCTGCATACCAGCATCCCGCGCCTGCGTCGCCGCTTGAAACGGGTCTACGCTCCGAGGGCTGCTGCGAAGGTGAGGGCCCGCATGCACATGAATGTCGATCGCGCCCTGAAGTAGATCTCGTGTTTGTTCCAGTGAACGTCCTTCCGGCAGTAGCACGACTATTCTCCTTGAAATCGGATGATGTCATTTGAAATCGATGCACGCAGTCGTTTAGCAAACTGCTGCACTCGAGTGCGGTAAGTTTTAAACCGCCGGGAACGGTGTTGTCAACTTGGGGGACGCAAACGGCTTATGCCGCTGGATTTGTCGTATGCGCCGGCATTGACCCTTCCTTCTGGTTCCCAGCCGAATTGACTGCGTGCCGCGGAAAATTGACTGATAGTTGACCGCACTCTGCTACGTTTTTTCCGATTCTGAATTCCTTCCATCGTATGCCGCACAGCATCGGACGCCGGCCCAGGAGCTAGGCCACAAACAAAGCCCTCAATCCTCGAACAGGAGACCTGCCTCATGCTGAAAACACTAACTGCAGTTGCCGCTCTGGTGATTGGCTTGTGCCTCTCGACTCCCGCCGCCACCGGAGCGCAAGATGTCCCGGAGTTCAGCGCAGATGCCTTAGCGGCGTACGCTGAAGGTGCCAGACACTACCAGGCGGGGCGCTACATCGAGGCGATTCGCCACTTTACGGAGGCGTTTGAGGCGGATGAGACATTCTTGGTGGCGCTCTTCCAAGCCGCTCTGTGCCACTCCAATCTGGGCAATCTCGGCACCAGAGACTCGCTACTGCACATCGTGAATGCTTCGAAGAACCGGCTGAGCCTCTACTACCAGTACAGGCTCGAGACTCAACTGGCATCAGCGGCCGGGGATATCGACGGAGCGCTCAGCGCGGCTCGGCGCGCAGCTCTCATCGCTCCCGGCACCAAGGCGTCATACCAGGTCGCCTTTTGGGCCAATCGTCGCAATAGGCCGAGGGAAGCGCTCGACGCACTTCTCAGCCTGGACCCCGATCGGGAGCCGATGAAGGGGTGGGCTTCCTACTGGGCGCAAGTCATGATTGCTCATCACATGCTTGGAGAGCATGAGGCCGAGCTTGCCGCTGCTCGGCATGCGCGAGAACAGTACCCGGACTGGTTCGGTGCGCTCACCTACCAGGCACAGGCCCTAGCCGCGATGGGTCATATGGATGAGCTGGAGATGGTGATCGAGGAATCACAATCGGTCACGCCGGGCGGTGCCGCCGCCAACCCGGGGGCACTCATGACTACTGCCGCGGCCGAGTTGGCTGAGCACGGGAATTTCGCCGCAGCGGATGATCTCTACAACCGGGCGGCGGAATGGTATGACGCGCAACCGGCAGATCGGGTGGCGAGCGGCGCCCACCGGAACTGGCGCTCGACGGCTCTGATGGGCGCGGGGAGGCTGGACGAGGCAGAGAGAATCTGCGCGTCAGTCC
>CAYTDU010000729.1:0-3294 GCA_964436395.1 uncultured Gemmatimonadaceae bacterium
GCTCCTGAGGTTATTCTCCGCAACGAGAAGCGGATGCTCCAGGAAGCGGTGGACGCCCTGTTCGACAACGGACGTCGCTCAAAGGCAATTCGCGGTCGCGGCAAGCGCCCACTGAAGTCTTTGTCCGACATGCTCAAGGGCAAGCAAGGCCGGTTCCGTCAGAACCTTCTCGGAAAGCGAGTGGATTATTCAGGCCGTTCGGTGATTGTCGTGGGACCTGAACTAAAGCTCCATCAATGCGGGTTGCCCAAGACCATGGCGGTAGAGCTTTTCAAACCGTTCATCATCCACAAGCTGGTCGAGTCGGGGATTGCAGAGACGGTCAAACGCGCGAAGAAGATCGTTGAGCGCGAGAGCCCAGAAGTCTACGAGATTCTCGAGGAGATCATCCAGGATCATCCGGTGTTGCTGAACCGCGCTCCCACTCTGCACAGACTGGGCATTCAGGCGTTCGAGCCTGTGCTGGTTGAGGGCAAGGCAATCAGAATCCATCCGCTCGTCTGCGCCGCGTTCAATGCGGACTTCGACGGCGACCAGATGGCCGTACACGTGCCACTATCCTGCGAATCGCAGCTCGAGGCACGTGTCCTGATGATCTCGAGCAACAACGTACTCAAGCCCGCTGACGGTAGGCCGGTTGCGGAGCCCAGTCAGGACATGGTGCTGGGATGTTATTTCTTGACGAAAACCCTTCCGGATCACGACACGTTGGTTGAGACGGCGCCGTGCTACGGAACCGTGGCGGAGGTCGAAACCGCTGTAGCACTCGGCCGCCTCGAGCATCAGGCACCGATCAGATTCTGGTTCGAACCTACCGATTGGTACGACACTGAATTGGAGGAGAAGAAGCGCGTTGGGGAGTGGATACCGACCACGGCGGGGAGGGTGCTGTTCAATAGCATCTTGCCCAAAGCGTTGGTTGCGAAGATGGGCTTCCAAAACGCAGTGATGCGAAAGCGCGCTATCTCTGCAATCGTGTTCGAGTCCTATGGGATCGCAGGACTCAGACCTACGGTTGCATTTCTCGATGCCCTCAAGGAATTCGGGTTCAGGAGCGCCACCGTCGGTGGCGTGTCGATTGGCGTTGAAGATCTCCAGATTCCGGATGAGAAACCTGAGATCATCGATGAAGCATCGGCCCGTGTTGCACGCTATCAGAAAGCCTATTCAACGGGTCAGATCACGTTCGGGGAGCGCTACAACAAGGTTATCGACGCGTGGACGCATGCTAATAACGACATCGCCGCCGCAATGGTTGAAAACCTCTCGGAATCTCAACGAGGATTGAACCCTGTGTATATGATGTTCGATTCCGGGAGCCGCGGTAGCCGAGATCAGATCAGACAGTTGGCCGGCATGCGTGGACTGATGGCCAAACCACAGAAGAAGCTGACCGGTGGTGTTGGTGAGGTGATTGAGAGCCCAATCAAATCCAATTTTCGCGAGGGGCTCACCGTTCTGGAGTACTTCATTTCCACGCATGGAGCGCGGAAAGGGCTGGCTGACACGGCTCTCAAGACGGCGGACGCCGGTTACTTGACGCGGCGACTCGTCGACGTGGCTCAAGACGTGACGATAACCGAGGAGGACTGTGGCACGATCCTGGGACTCGAGGTGTCCGCGCTCAAAGAGGGGGAAGACATCATCGAGCCGCTTCGCGAGCGGATCGTCGGCAACGTGGCTGCCGATGACGTATTCGATCCACATGAGATGGACGAACACGGAGAACCGCGTTTGCTGGTTTCTGCAGGCGATTTGATCGACGAAGACTCCGCTGCGGTCATAGATGACGCAGGTATCGAGACAGTGACGATTCGCTCAGTTCTCACCTGCGAGGCGCGGCGAGGGCTGTGCCGCATGTGCTACGGTAGGAACCTGGCAACGATGGACCTGGTCGACCTCGGTGAAGCCGTCGGGATCCTGTCCGCGCAGTCGATTGGTGAGCCGGGCACGCAGCTCACACTCCGTACCTTCCACATCGGAGGTACATCGGCACGTATCGCAGAGCAGACATCACGTAAGACCAAGGTGGAGGGTACGGTCTTCTTCAGCGATCGACTGAAGTCCGTTGAGGATGAGAACGGGCGAACCATAGTAACCGGATACGACGGTGAGCTCGAGATACGCGGCGGCGACGGACATGTTCGCTCTCGGTTCCAGGTTCCGCTTGGAGCCACACTGGCCGTATCGCACGGCGAGGAAGTGAAGCGGCCCAAAGTCTCCGTGCCGGGCGAAACAGGTGAAATACTGCTGTTCACTTGGGATCCTTATGCGAACCCGATTATGACCGACGTGACGGGCAAAGTGCGTTTCGTTGACATCATACAGGACGAGACTGTGCGCGAGGAGTTGGATGAGATCACTGGGCGGCGCCAGCGTGTGATAACCGAGGACCGCGAGAAGAAACTGCACCCGCACATTGAAATCGTGCAGACAAAGGGAAGCAAAGAGCGCAAGGTTCGCGACTACGTCATTCCCGAAGGTGCGCAGCTCACGGTTGAAGACGGAGCAGAAATCCTTGCGGGTCACACCCTAGCCAAGATCTCTCGCGAAGCTTACAAGACTCGCGATATCACGGGTGGTTTGCCGCGCGTGGCCGAGCTGTTCGAAGCGCGGCGTCCCAAAGACCCAGCCACGATTTCCGAAATCGATGGCATCGTGAGTTTTGGTGACATCAAGCGAGGCAAACGCGAGATTCTCGTCAATCCGGATTCTGGTGAAGCGCAGGTGTACGACGTGGCTGCCGGTAAGCACCTGCGAGTACACGAGGGTGACCGCGTGTGGGCGGGGGATCGTCTCACCGAAGGCCCGGTGAATCCACACGACATCTTGCGGATCAAGGGACCGAGGGCTGTCCAGGAATACCTGCTAAACGAAGTTCAGGAAGTCTATCGGCTCCAGGGCGTCAAGATCAACGACAAGCACATTGGCGTGATCGTGCGCCAGATGCTCCAAAAAGTGAAGGTAATCGATCCTGGCGACACATCGTTCTTGGAAGGAGAGAGTGTCGATAGGATCGCATTCCGTGAGAAGAATGAACGCGTGGTACGTAAGGGCGCACAACCGGCGACCAACGAGCCGTTGTTGCTTGGCATCACCAAAGCGTCGCTGACCACACAGTCGTTCATTTCGGCTGCTTCGTTCCAGGAGACCACTCGTGTGCTCACGGATGCATCGATCCGAGGTGCAAAAGACGATCTGCTTGGCCTCAAGGAGAACATCATAATCGGGCACCTGATTCCGGCCGGAACAGGTGTCTATAGATATTCCGAGATCGAGATTGAACCGCCCGAG
>CAYTDU010000730.1:0-3288 GCA_964436395.1 uncultured Gemmatimonadaceae bacterium
TCTGAGAGATTCTGACACCATCGTCATCTCGGACGAGATCTATGAGAGCATCGTATACGACGACGAAGAGTTCCTGTCACTTGCGGCATGCGACGGTATGCGCGACCGTACGTTGACACTGTCGGGGTTCTCGAAGAGTTACGCGATGACGGGATTCCGTGTCGGGTATCTGATCGGAGATCCAACATTCATAGCCGCTGTCGAGGCGCTCAAGGAATGCATGTCTGGCCCGTGCCCGTTGTTTTCCCAATTCGCAGCGCTGTCGGCAACTGAGCAAGCAAATGACAGCCGCGCCGAGTTCCTCGAGATCTATTCGGGTCGACGCAAGGTCATGATGGAGGGTCTCGACAGCTTCGGGATTCCGTACTGCCACCCAGGAGGCGGGATCTTCATGTGGGCAGACATATCCAAGTTCAGCTCGGACGCCGAGAAGTTCTGTTATCAGCTCTTGGAGAAGACCGGTGTGCTGATGTTTCCCGGGAACTCGTTTGGTGAACGGTGGCAGACCTGGGTGCGCATCTCGCTGCTGGCGCCTGAGGATCGGATAGCCTGTGCATTCGACCGCATGTCTGGCGCCGCTTCTTCTCTTTGCTGTTAATCGGAGCAATCGGAGTATTTGGGAGATAGGATGTCAAACGAACTGTTGATCCGTGGTGGCACTTTGGTGTCCGAATCGGACACACGGACATGCGATCTGCTGATTCGCGATGGGAAGATCGCGAATATTGGGGAAAACCTCGATACATCTGGCCGCACGATAGATGCGCAGCACAAGCTCGTGATGCCAGGCGGTATCGACACGCACGTGCACATGTCGCACCCAATCGATGCACTAGGGATTACCACCGCGGATGATTTCTACACCGGGTCACTCGCCGCAGCATGCGGTGGCACCACGACCTTCATCGATTTCGCGTTGCAACGACCGGGCGATTCGCTGGCAACCACTCGCGAGCGTAGGCTGGCTGAAGTCCAAAGCGAAACAACCTTAGACTTCGGATTGCACACGATCGTAACCGACGTGCGTGACGAGACAATCGCCGAGGTGGGACCATCGGTTGAGGAAGGTTTTCCCTCGTTCAAGCTGATGATGACATACGTTGGAAAGCGGTTGAATGACGCTGCCTTGTTGAACGTGATGGAATCCGCGGCAGAGCACGGTGGTATCTGTTACCTGCACTGCGAGAACGATGCGGCAGTCACGCATTTGATTCGTAGGCACCTGGAGCGGGGCGAGACCGGTCCTTACTACCATGCGAAAAGCAGACCCGCAGCGGCCGAAGCAGAAGCGACACACCGCGCAATAATCCTTGCTGAGTTAATGGGAGCACCGATTTGCATAGCGCACGTGACCAATGCGGGTGCAGCAGGCCACATCGCACAAGCTCGCGAGAGGGGCTTGCCTGTAGTCTCGGAGACGTGTCCGCACTACTTGACGCTCTCGGAGGAGGTGTTCGATCCATCCCAAGGTTTCGAGGCTGCGAGGTTCGTATGCAGTCCACCAATGCGAGACAAAAGCCACAGCGAGCATCTATGGCACGCGCTGCAATCGGGTGAGCTTCAGCAGGTGTCGTCGGACCATGCGCCGTTTCGGTTCAACGATCAGAAAACGCTAGGCCGGGACAATTTCACTCGAATCCCCAACGGACTTCCGGGCATTGAAACGCGCTTGCCTCTGTTGTTCACACATGGTGTGAAGACCGGCCGAATCAGTGCCACCCGGTTCGTCGAGTTGGTCTCAACCAACCCAGCCAAGATCTTCGGTATGTACCCGGAGAAAGGATCTCTCGATATCGGCACCGATGCAGACGTAATAGTGACAGATCCCGAGCAAGAAGTGACTATCGATCACGAAGTATTGCATTCGGCAATGGACTACAGCCCATACGCGGGAATGCGCGTGTCGGGATTCCCCGCGTGGACGATCGCGAGAGGCGAGATCATCGTTGAGCATGGCGAACCGAAGGCGGAGCGTGGGCGTGGGCGGCTGGTTCGGCGCACAACGATCGATCCGAGAGCACTCCCGTAGGATTCCCGATTGGGGATTTGTGATCTGAGATTGCAGATTGGCGACGCGTTTCAAATCACAATTCTGCAATCTCAAATCGTCTCGATCCGCAATCCGTGGTCCCCACCCAACCCACAAATGAAACTCCGCGATTCTCCGCGTCCTTCCGCGGTGGAAAAACCCTGGGGGGGGCTGCTATTCACCCCGATATCAAATCGTCGCGCGTCTCATCGATGATTCCAAAGAAGCAGCACCAGTCACCTTCGAGAACAGCCGGCCTCGAACGTAGTCCGAACACAACACCGTCTTCCGGTGCCAAGACGTCGGCGAGCAAGTCACCGTACAGAGAGAAGATCTGCCCGAGAACGGTCCCCTCAGAAACATCGGTCTCAAACTCGAGATCCGGGTTGCCAACCCACATTCCTGAAGCAGGCGCCAGCAAGGGCTGTTGGTGTCCCATGCGCCAGTCGGTAGCATAGTCCGCCTCGCCATCGACCATACCATAGTGCCGCATGACGTTCATGTAGCTCTCAGACAGGTCCTCGGCGACGTCGTGAAAATCGCGAGTGAGGCTACGACAGTTCCCTCCCAACTCGATAGTAATGCCTGCCTTGTCGAGTTCGGCGATCTTTGACGCCGGGTTGTTTCCTCCCACTCCGCTCTTGAAAACCAGATCCCACTGTGGCCCCATGGCAGCAGCAAGTTCTAGCGATTGTGGATTGTCAGAAGCGAATATCATGTGCGCCAGGTATGAGTGCTCACCGCCCGAGTGAATTGCGATCTGGAGATCGCAGGTGCGTTTCATCACCTCCCAGTGGGCGTGAGCGACTCGTTCGGTCATGTATCCCTCAGACCGTCCTGGATAAATCCGGTTCATGTCATACGAGAAACTATCCAGTGGATTACCGCGCTGGCCGGCCTGGAACGCGTGTACATTCATCGCCGGTACGAATACGACAGTGCCATTCATTTTCTCAGGGTCGAGCTTCGCCATCGTCTTGTGGATGGAAAACGGCCCTTCGGGCTCGTCACCATGTATCGCTCCATTGAGCCAGAGACTTGGACCATCCGCGGTGCCCCTAAATACGAGAACCGGGATACCCCAGACACAGCCACAAAGGTCGATCCCTGTCTCGATACTCCCGCGGGTGATTGTTCCCGGTTCCGCAGACACATTTCCGACCTGGATTGGTTTCGACATCTATTTACGAATGCTCCTCGCTGAGGGTAAACGAAACACCTAGTTCCTGGGCCAAAGTCTCGAGTTTGTTTACGGTCGC
>CAYTDU010000731.1:0-3281 GCA_964436395.1 uncultured Gemmatimonadaceae bacterium
AGGTGGAACGCCTGTCGTGAAGCACCAGTATTCCCGCGTTCTCATCGCCGACGTCAGCGGTGTCTTCGAGAGTCAATACCTCACCGCTCACGAGCTCGACACGCGCTCTTCCACCGCGCAGCGGTTCAACTGACACGACCATGTTGAACGGAATGTCGAATTCAATCCCGTTTATGTTGCCGTTCAACATTTCCCAACCTTCTGATTCGTCGAGGTCAAAGACGATTTGCCCGGTGTGCTGTTCACCATCTTCGTCAAACACGGTACCTGTCAGCTCTCCAAGGGGTGCGAAAGAACTGTAACCCCGTCCACTCGCACCAGGTTCGCTGAACGTCACCCTGTCAAACGAGTCCCAGTCAATCGTCACGCGGCCAAACCGCTCATCCTCGATCATGATGCCGCGGTTGTCATCGTTGACGTCGTTAGAACCGTGCAGTCTGAACTCGCGACCGTCGCGCAGAGTGACCAGCGATCGTCTGCTGCTGCGTCGTTCGATGGATGCGATACTCCCCACCTGGATGGAGACGTCACCGTCGTCAGTGTCACCATCGAGTTCGTCGGTGCTGAGGCATTCCTCTTTGTCCCACTGGATAAAACCAACGTAATCTTGCTCGTACGTCTCGACCGTACCGTACAAACGCCACGCCGGGGGTGTGGCGCCGCGCGGAGCCTCGAAGAACTCGATCAACTCGATTCGGTTCCACCGGATGTCGATTTCGCCAAGGGAAGCGTCAATTACATGAACGCGATTGGTGACGTCATCTGCTCCGCCGCTCACGTCGTACTCACTGCCGTTCTTCATGTAGACTATCGCCTCGCCACTGCCGAGCGGCTCGATTCGCTCTATATCGCCAAACCGGGCTACGAACTGTCTGTCTGAGAGGAAGTCTCCCTCGACATTGATGTGCAATCCGAATATCGATATCCGCCTGCGATTACGGCGATTGAGTCTGTCGTACTCGTCGTCGTCCAAATAGTCGATGTAGGGCAGGTCGACCTTCTCGGAGTTGAACAGGTCGTCCCAAAATGCTTCTTGAGTTCCCCACCGTAAGAATCCCTCGTATTCGGATCCGGACTCGGTGACGACTCGGCCGTAAATGAACCCTCGAGTGTCCGTGTGGTCTTGTGTTATGTGCGCAGCCAGAGGCACCGTCATCAGTATTACGGCCAACCCTGAAACGCGAATCTTACTGAGCGACATGAACGACTCCTTTCCAGCGTGTCTCATTCCATCGCGGCCGAGAACGGCGAAGACGACTCGCGCCATCTCGTGTCACGGCCTTCTTCAGCACCAGCGGGTGTGTCTGAATTCCGTGACTCGCCGGACGGTCTCCTCTGCGTGATTTCATCCAATACCACATACATCTCTTGTTGATAACGGCGGTCGGCTCGAAGTATCTCCGACACCAGGGCGACGAAGCGTTCTTCGCTCATGCGGCCCTTGTCTTCTTCGAGACGGATGAAGATTTCCCCATCCCGGAGATCATTGGTGCTGCCGAGAGCTGGACTACTACCGGCCCCAAACCAGACGCCAAGTGTCAAAACAACAAGTGCGGCGAGGCCGACGGCCCATTGGGGTCGCAGAGCCCACGCCCTCTTCCGCCTCGCCTCAATCGGCACTACATCTGCCGGTTCCGGGTCGCCGTCGGGTGACATCTGCAGACTGTCGAGCAGATCCTGAGTGACGAGCAGTTCACGCACAAAGGCTGAGCAGGCAGTGCACTCTGCAACGTGCGCTACGAGCTTCAGCGCCATGGCAGGATCGCTCTCCCCATCCACGAGAGCAGAAAGTTCGATTTCGTAATCGCTACAACGATTCATCGTCGCTTCTCCTAACGCTTCTACCGTGACACTTCTTCAGCGGTAGTCCTGCAATCCTTCCATGAGCTGCTTGCGGGCCCTGTAGACGCATACTTTCACCTTGGCGACCGTCCAATCCTGTTCTTCAGCGATCTCTGAGTAGGGCAAACGTCCCAGAACACCATCTTCGAATGCGATCCGCAGATCGTCAGATAGCTCGGCAACCAACTCGCCGACTTTCTCTTGCAGCTGGCCCGCCTCGGCGTTGGCGAGTGGGTCTGTCGCCTTTCCATCTACCTGTGATTCGAGGGCCTTGTCCGGTCCGAGATCGCTCTCTGTTCTGACGCGGTCACCGCGCCGGATGTGCCCGATCAGCAGATTGTTCGCGGTCCGCAACAGGTACGCCCGCACTCGCCTTAGGTCGTCCATCTCCACCGCCGCGCCCATCGCGCGCGAAAACGTCTCCTGGCAGAGATCTTCCGCCAACTCTCGCCGGCCCCACAGCCGTCGCTTTAGGAAGCCCAATACGTCGGGGCGATATCGCGTGTAAACAGTGGACCAGTCGGACATGGCTCGTTATTACGTACGCTTTGGCGGGGAAGAGGTTACAGGGGGGGAGCGGGGGGAAAGGAGGAAGGGAATGGGGAATGGGGAAAGGGGAAGGGGAAGGGGAGCTGGGAGCTGGGGGATAGGGGAAAGGGGAACGGGGAGCAGGGGCGGATGCTACTCCGTGCGCAGAGCGCTATCCGATTGCGGATTTCTAGCCCGCTCCCGGCTCCCTGCTCCCCGCTCACTCTATACGCAACGCCTCGATCGGATCAGTCCGCGTAGCGCGCCGGGCCGGGATGTAGCTCGCCGTGAGCGCGACGACCGTGAGAATCAACGCGATTCCGCCGAAGGTCACGGGGTCGGTGGGACTCAGCCCATGCAACAGCCCGCGTATCAGCCTGGTCAACGCCAGTGAAAGGGTAAACCCGATCGCCAGTCCGATGCCTGCCAGCTTGGCGCCGTCCCGCAGCACCATGCCGCGCACGGACCGCTCTCCGGCCCCCAGGGCCATCCTAATGCCGATTTCTCTTGTACGCTGACTCACGGTATAAGCGAGGATTCCGTAGAGCCCCAGCGAAGCCAGGCCCAGACCCAGAATTCCGAATACGCCGGTCACGAGTGCAGCCGCCCGACTGGGGATCATCGCGAGCCCCATGAAGTTCTCGTACGATGTGTTGGCGTCGATTAGCAAGTCTGGCTCGATGTCGAGCGCGATGTCTCTCATCATGGGTGCGATGTCCGGTGAGCCGGGTCGCACCCGCACTACTACCACCATATCAGTCGTCTGGAATTGCTCATAGGGAACGTACAGCATTGAACGCGGCTGTTCGCTCAACGAGCGGTATTTCGCGTTTCGTGCCACACCGACGATCTCTAGTACCGGTTCGTCGGCAGCAGACCGCCGGATCCGTTTTCCGAGGGCACTTTCTCCT
>CAYTDU010000732.1:0-3281 GCA_964436395.1 uncultured Gemmatimonadaceae bacterium
AGGCCATTCTGAATCTGCTCGCAAACGCCATGAAGTATTCAGGCGAAAGCAGAGAGATCAAGCTCGGCCTCGAGAAAGTGGGCAGTGAGGCAGTGATAGAGGTCTCGGATGGAGGGATTGGAGTATCGGCAGAGGAGCAGAGTCGCATTTTCAATCAGTTCTATCGCGCAAAGACGGAGGAGAACCAACACATCCCTGGAACGGGCCTCGGCCTGACGCTGGTGGACCACATCGTCAAGGCCCACGACGGCTACGTCACGGTCGAGAGTGTGTTGGGCGAGGGGAGCAAGTTCGCCCTTCATCTACCGCTCGAGGATAGCGAGTTATGAGTCGCGTGCTAGTTGTCGAAGACGACGCAGCGATCCTGCGCGGGCTCAAGGACAATCTCGAAGCTGAGTTTTATGAGGTGTTGACCGCAATGGACGGTCAAACCGCGTACCAAATGATTGTAGACGACAAGCCGGACCTCGTGATTCTAGACCTCATGCTTCCGAAGCTTGGCGGCTACGAGGTGTGCAGGAAGGTGCGGGCCGAGGGAATCACCACACCGATAATTATGCTGACCGCCCGCGGAGAGGAGGCTGATCGCGTGCTGGGATTGGACCTCGGAGCAGACGACTATGTGACCAAGCCGTTTTCAATTCGCGAGCTCCTGGCGCGCGTACGTGCCCTGCTGCGCCGAGCGTACCCGCCAAGTGCATTGCCTGATGACCTGCTCTTTGGCGACGTCTTAGTCGACTTCAAGCGGTATGTGGCCAGCAAGGGTGATGGGAAGCTCGAGATGACGCCCAAGGAGTTCGGTGTGTTGCGGTTCCTCGCTGGGCGAGCTGGGGAAGTAGTGCGCAGGGACGAGTTGTTGAACGAGGTGTGGGGATATGACGCCGAAGTGACGACGCGAACCGTGGACAACCATGTCGCGGCGCTCAGGGCCAAGATCGAAGACAGGGCGTCAGAGCCACGGTACCTGATAACGGTGCACGGTGTGGGATACAAGTTCGTGCCGTGAGGTGGGTGCTGACGATTTCGTGACATACGCGACATACATGCAGACAGGTGCGGTACAAGTACTGACAGCAGAATGGCAGAATTCTTACGTGACGGATTCGACGCGATGACAAACGCGAAGTCTGGTGGTGGCATCTTGTCGGCACATCGACAAGACCCAGGAGACCGGCCATGAGGATCACACTCCTAACGGCACTAGTCACACTGACACTAACGGTGGGCGCGCAACCCGCCCTGTCACAGAGCGGCCACGACCTGTTCCAGCAGGCGTTGGTAATGGAGCGGGCCAACGGGCAGCTGCAGGAAGCGATAGCGCTGTACGAGAGAATTGCCGAGGAATTCGCGGACGATCGCGAACTGGTGGCGAGGGCGTTGGTGCAGATGGGTGGGTGTTATGAGAAGCTGGGTTTGACCGACGCTCGCGCGGTGTACCGGCGCGTGATCGATGATTTCCCCGAACAGCGAAGCGAGGTTGCGACGGCGCAGCAACGGCTGGCGAGCTTGGTACAAGAGCTGGCCGAGCTGCGTAGCGGGCCGACGTTCAGGAAGATTGAGATCGCGAGCAAACCACGAAACGGCGTATTGTCGCCCGACGGCGGCAAGCTCGCCTTCGTTTCTGAGGGTGGTGTCTGGGTAGTTCCTCTGCACGGTAACGTGGCCCCCAACATCGCCGGGCAGCCTGTACGTATCGCCGACGTTCCGGATGTCTGGGATAGCGGGAGCTTGCTTTCTTGGTCTGCGAACGGGGATTGGATTGCAGTCAACAGTTTCGCAGATGGTGAGCTGTTCGCGTATGTAGTACCAGCGAATGGCGGTGCCCCCAGGTTGGTGGATCTGCCGGACCGCATGGGTGGGGAAGCGTGGGATGTCCGCCTAGCGCTCTCGCCCACTGGCCAAAGGTTGGCATACTCTGCTCTTGAGCCCGGGTTGTCCGAACCGAGCCGTTCTGATCGCCGTGTCTACGTTGTGTCTACATCAGGAGGAGAGCCGGAGCGGTTGTCCGGCGCTTGGAGCAACATGCCGGCATTCTCGGTTGATGGAGAACATGTGGCGTATGTGGGCTATCGAGAGCGACAAGGTATGGGGGACGACGCCTTGGCACCGTCACGTGAAGGCGATCTATGGGTTGTTCGATCTGCGGGAGGCACTCCGAGAATGGTGGCGACCGTGCGCGGTCAACTACGCGGACCAGTCTGGTCTCCGGACGGCCTGTACATAGCAGGTCATCTGGAGCCTGATGGACAAAGCGACAGCAGAGAGCTGTTGGTGTTTCCGCTATCCGGCGACCGAACCAGCTCAGGCGACCCCATCAGAATCAGCCTTCCACGGTCGAGCTGGAACGTTATCGCGGGTTGGACACCTGACAACGACCTCGGAGTCTTCATGAGGACCGAAGAGCACAGGGCCGTTTACACCGTGCCAGCGTCTGGTGGCAGAGCCGTGCAAACGACACCCGACGGGTATGCATGGTATCCCAGGTGGTCGATCGATGGAGATTACATCTACTTCAGATCGTTCAGCGAAAGCGCGGGCGCGTCGATATCGTATGCCCGCGCAACGGGAGGTGAACCTGTCGGTCTGGAGGTGCAGTCGAATAGGCCGCTGGTGTCTCGCGTGCCGGGCGGGGGGGGCAATATCTCACCTGACGGTGAGTGGATGGTGGTGAGTGCGGGTCAACTGCCCTACGGACCGGAGGAAGGCGTGGACGTCTGGATGATCCCGCTTGGTGGTGGCCACCCCGAGCGGCTCACCAGTGACCCCTCGATGGAGGGCTATCCCACGTGGTCTCCTGATGGGCAATGGATCGCGTTCACTGACGGGTTTGAACCGAACGAAGAAGGAGGCGTACACGCCATTTACCTGATTCCCGCTGCGGGTGGCCAGATACGGCCAGTCACATCTGATGCTGATAGCGTGGGAGGTGGCGCCATCACGTTTGCGCCTGACGGCGAGCGGATCGCGTTCTTCTCAGGAAACGCGATCAAGACGATTCCAATTGGGGGTGAACGCTCCGATGTATTGGTTCGTGACGTGAGATCCGGCTGGCAGAGCCAGCTTGCTTATTCCCCTGACGGCTCGAAGATCGCTCACAATTTCGGCGGTGAGATCTGGATCACATCCCTCGACGGGGGAGAATCTCAGGCGCTGCGCACGGGATTGCCGGAAGATGCAGATCTCGGTGATTTCGCTTGGTCTACCGACGGCTCGAGGATCGCGTTCGTCGCGTCGATGGGCGGCGAACCCGAGTTCTGGCTGATTAGCGATTTTCTGCCGTG